>CAZKSP010000046.1:0-13004 GCA_964555385.1 uncultured Chitinophagaceae bacterium | reverse complement strand
AGATGAACCTTGACTCAGTTCGGGCGGGCTTTGAACAGGTTGGCCTGGCTATCGACGCTGCGGGTGTGCTCGTCGTGGTTGCAGGCATTGTTGTAGCGGTTGGTCGTTTCCTTTTTCGGCCAGCACCGGTACTCGGGCCCTATCGGCAATTTCGCCAGGATCTTGGGCGGGGCATTCTGCTGGGCCTTGAGTTTCTCGTGGCTGCCGACATCATCCGCACGGTGGCGGTCACACCCACGCTCGAGAGTGTCTTGGTCCTCGGGCTGATCGTGGTGATTCGGACCTTTTTGAGCCTTGCCCTGCAGATGGAGGTTGAGGGCCGGCTGCCCTGGCAGCGGGCGAAGCCAGAAGACGGTGCCGCGACAACGTAAGTCGGTTGAGTAGGGCAGCGGCTCGCGACGCCGTAGCTAGCCGGTCCCCTATATCTTCATAATTTTTTTGGTTAGTCGCTGCTCTCGGCACGTCATCCCATTTCGGTTGATGAGGCGTGGCCGAAACGACCGTAATGGGATGCATCGCTTCCGGATCATGAGTTCGGTAATCTCACAGAATGTGATGAAGGTCTGCCGTCGCACGGCATGGCGACTGGCCGCCCTTGAAACCGCGGCGATCCCAGAGTTCGCTCATGTCGAAACTGCTCATGTGTGCCGTTTTCCACGGACACATAGCACGACCAGTTGTGGCAGAGCCGGCTCGTACGTCATTTCGCAGGCAAGCACCAAGCGGCTTCCCTTGTGATCGTTGTGCCGGACGGCCTGCGCACGGTTGTTTTGGGATATCTGGGGGTGTTAATGGGATAACCCAATGGCTTTGACACGCACGAAGGAGGTCGATTAATTTAGTCCCTCTAAGGAGGGCCTCCTCGGAAGTGGCATCTGAAACTGCAAAGGGGGTGCCGCCAACAGATGGTTCAGAAGCCGCATCTCTACTGCGAGGACAGCTATGCATCGTTTTTGGCGCGAACGGGACCAGGTGGGTTCGTACTGTAATATGCGAGTGGCAAAGCGTCGAAAAAAACGTGCTCCGCAGAAGGCAGCCACACGGCAAAGCTCCCTGGCAGCAGAACGTTTGGAACTTCGCCAGATGCTTGCGGCTGATCTCTGGCGACCCATTGCCGATCAGACCTTGGATGGTTCACCTACCCTCCAAATCGGACTCGGCGATCATTTCCGCGAGACGCAGACGTTTACTGATTCGATCGTCCGCTTTGAAACGAACGCACCGATCGCAGATCCTGACTTCTACGTCCAGCTCTACGATAGCTCAACACCGCTCACGGTGGATAACTTTCTTACCTACGTGACGGACGGCGCCTATGACGGATCCATCATCCATCGTTCAGTCGACAGCGTTGTAATTGAGGGCGGTGGCTATACGGCTCCATCCGTTCCTGCAAATCTTCCTGGCAGTGACCCCGTCGCGATACCCAAGCGTGCGGCCGTGATAAACGAGCCCGGCAACTCCAATGTTCGTGGCACGATTGCCATGAAAAAGCCTGCAGGGCAACCAGACGGTGCAACCAATCAGTGGTTCATCAACCTTGTTGACAATGCCTTCCTCGACACTGACAACGGCGGCTACACCGTCTTTGGCGAAGTGCTAGGTGGCATGACGGTCATCGACACGATGGCTGATGCTCTTGCTTATGATGTGACCACGTACTACGGAAACAGCGAGTTCGCAGACTTTCCACTATGGAACCTGAACGCCGACAACATCGTCCAGCCGCAAGACTTCGTCACAATCGAGTCTGTTTCCCTCGCCAACGCTGACTCCCTGCTTGAATACTCGGTGTCATCTTCCCGGCCAACGATTGCCAACGCATGGGTTGAAGACGGCACACTGATTCTCGTCAAGTCTCCGGGGGCATCCGGCGCTACCGAAATCGAGATCACTGCCCAGTCGATCCTCGGGGGGCCATCGGTGAGCGAGTCGTTTGTGGTGCACGTGTCAGCGGAAGCGCCCACCGACCTGCCACTCCCCAGAATGCTTGGCGACTTGAACCCGCAGGGCAGTTCAAATCCGATGAACTTTGTCGAGTCGGGTGACTTCGTCTACTTTTCGACAGAAATGCCGGAGGATGGTGCGGGAGGCGCACCCCGATCGGCTCTTTGGCGGACGCAGGGAACGGCCTCTACCACAGTCCAACTTGGCGTTATCGATGGTCGCGTTCACTCGCTAACAGCCGTCTCTGAGGGCAGCGTTGCAGCCCTCGTGGAAACGCTGGCCCTTAGCACCGATCAAGACGCCTCATACAACCCCTGGATCGTTAACGGGTTGGAGCTTTGGCAGATTGATAATGAACCGCAACGGCTCTCAGTTCTTACTCCCGATAATCCCGAGGCCGAGGCGGTGGTGTCGGGGCAGGCTCTCGAGGTCGTCAATGGCAAACTGCTGGTCTTTGGCGGCATCCGTGACGCAGCCGCTGCTGAGTGGGACGTGTCCTATACAGGCCTCTGGGCCATTGATCCAGCCACTGGCGTTTCACAGCTCGTTAGCGCATTTAATCAAGCTTCGCCGCAAAGCTACTGGTACACGCAAGGCGCATTGATTCACGAAGGCCTTCTTTATTTTTTTGGTGATGAAGGAGACGGTCCTGGCCTTTATCAGACTGACGGTACTTCCTCCGGAACGCGTCGTTTGCGGTCAGAACCTGACCTCTATTCTTTGTGGCCAGACGTATTCGGTGCTTATTCTGAGTTTGCCGTTCTGGACGGAAAGATTGTCTATGCAACAGTAGAGAATGATCCCATTCTCAATGTTCAGGTTGGTGCGATCGTGAGTTTTGATCCAACGATCGGCGATCCTTCTTACACCGGCTCGACGCTCACGCGTATAACTCAAGCCGCCAAGCCATCACACCTGACGGTAGTCGGCAATGACCTCTACTTCCTGGCAAGCGAGTCGGGCTATTGGGATCACCTCCTCAACGAATACGTTCCCGGTGACAGCGTTGTGTACGCTTTTGACTTGTCGTCGGAAGTTATCGCACCCGTCTTTTCGGTTGCTGATGTTGCCGCCGAGGCTGGGCGGATTTTTTCGCTGACAGCCGTTGACGACGCACTCGTCGTGGGTGCTGGATCTTGGGGGACCGGCCCAGATGCCAGGCCAAGTGGTGAACTCTGGACTATTCGGCGGCACGAAGGCAGCCCGCCAACGCTTGGTTTGACCAGCACGCTCGTTCCAGAGGATGCTCCAACAGGCACCTCGGTGGGCAGCTTCCAGATCACTGATTCCTCTCCAGAGGAGGAGTTTCTCTTTGAACTCATTCCTGGCGAAGGAGACGCAGGAAACGCGTCATTTGTGATTTCCGGTGATACCTTGCACACCGATATCTCCCTCGATTTCGAGACACAGTCCACTTTCTCAATCCGCGTACGTGCCACCGGCGATCGCGGCACATTGCTTGAGCATGTGTTCGCGATTGATGTTTTGGATATCTATGAGGGCACGATGTCATTTGTGTCGATCGGCAATCCTGGTAACGCCCCTGATCCTGGCACAGGCGACCTGTACGGCGATGTGCCGTACGAATATGAGATTGGTGCCTTTGAGATCACGATTGGCGAATATGCTGAATTCCTCAATGCCGTTGCGACGTCCGATCCCTACAGCCTCTACCACGAAGCAATGGCCAGCGACTCTTTCGTTGCTGGTATTGAGCGGTCTGGCGAGCCGGGGTCATATTCGTATCAGGTGATGTCGCCCGTGGGCGATCTTTCGGCAGGGAGTCAGTCCGCAGCCAATCGGCCCATCACGTACATCTCGTGGTATGACGCGGCCCGCTTTGCCAACTGGATGCACAACGGCCAAGGCAACGGCAGCACTGAAAGCGGTGCCTACGAACTTCATGGCATGACCGGAGGTGGTGCAATTGCGAGAAATGCTGATGCGAAATTCTCGCTACCCACCGAAGACGAATGGTACAAGGCAGCGTACTACAGCCCCCTTCTGAACAATGGAGCAGGGGGCTACTACGTCTATGCCACTCAATCCAACACTGCTCCTGGCATCCAAGTCGGTTCGCTGCCGAATCAAGCCAATTATTTTACCGGTCGCCATGCGACGACACCGACAAGCTCGGTTACCTATCAAAATGGCCAGAACTACCTCACCGACGTCGGTGCGTTCTCTGGAAGTGCGAGCTTTTACGGCACGTTCGATCAGACAGGGAACGTGTGGGAGTGGAATGACCTCGATGGCCAGAATGGCCCTCAGCGAGGTTTCATGGGTGGTATGTGGAATAGCACAGCCGTCCACCAACGATCGGATTCTCGCTGGGTCGAGGGAACCTGGAACGAACGCGACAATCTCGGGTTCCGGCTTGTCAAGCTCGACCCACGGGTAGCTGTGACTGAGTCTTCTGTTGATGATTCTGAGATCTCAACTTTCTCGCCCGGCTATCGGGCTGAGCAACTCGTCACCCTGCCCCATGAACTCTTTGTCGAGGATGGTTTGTTCACGGCCGTTGAGGGAGCCGTGGTTTTCGCAACTTTTGATTCTTCCGAACTTTATGTCATTCGACCCGATGAAAGCACGGGTGAAATTATTGTTCGTGCTGCTCCCGCACCATGGGTCACCGGGTTTAGTGATGCTCTGAGTGCCATCGACCGAGCGGGCAATCAGTCGTTGCACAAGGATGCCGATGGTCGACTTTATGTCTCCGGGACGCCGGTGCTTTCTCAGGGCCGGCACGTAACGGTCGATTCTTTTGCCGGTTGGTTGCCGATTGCTGCTGAAACCGTCGGAGGAGTCAACAAACTTCTTTGGCAAAATCAAACCACAAGCCAGTTGCGTCCCTGGCAGTTTGATACCAACTGGGCTTATGTTGCCACTGGGCCGTCTGTCGATTTTCCTCCCACACACGATCCCACGCTTCCCTCGCCGCCGGCTGTCAGCCCTGAGTTTCGTCAACTCGAAATCGACTTTGGCCGGGATTTCAATTCCGACTGGATGATCGGTGACCATTGGAGATATCAGAGCGAAATAAGTACGTCCCTTCCGCCGCTGTATATTGCTGGCGGTCTTAGCCATATCTTTTTCGCCCAGCGCAGCCTGGGCTATGGGTTGGAGCCTTGGGCATTGCCGTTCAACCCTGCACCGGGTGATCGCTTTGAACGCAATGACGGCCCGATCGACGCTATTCTTCTTGGGAAGCAGGAGGGTGTCGGGGGCATCACAGGGCTTTCGATCCACGTCTCGAGTGATTTGGACTTTTTTGATTTTGAGATCACCCGCCCCGGGACCAGTGATCACTTTGTCAGCCTCGTTGCACATGGAATCACCGGGGACGGTGCCTTCATGGAGATCACCCGACTCGATGAGACGACGGGGCTGCCGATTCACGTGGGAACAACAGCGAGTGTCGCCGAAGGCGTCGCTTCCATCACGCTCGCCGGCAAGCCGGCAGGAAAGTATTCAATATCAATTCAAGGTGACGCTGTACAAGCAGTTGGAGAATACGATCTCGAGTGGTCTCTCCCGATACGCACGATCACAGCAGATGACTTCGAGGCAAATAATTCCAGCGAAGAGGCGGCGGAACTGCTGTTTGATGGTGATTCAGGAAGCATCACCGGATTAACCCTGCACTCGGCAATTGATACCGATTGGTTCCGTTTCACGCTTAATCAGGCCGGTCAAGCCGGAGATCACCTTCGCATCCAATCTGATGGAGCGGTTCAGGCATCACTTTTTCGGGTGGGCGAGGAGTCGCCGGTTCAATACACAGATCTCCTCTGGGACAACGGAGTTCTTTCACTCGACAACCTCGCTGTCGGCGAGTACACGCTGGAAATCCAATCGTGGGCCGGTGAGGTCCTCGAATATGACCTTGTGTGGCAAATCACATCTCCACCGGTCACCAATCTCCCGCTCCCCCGGTTGGTTGGCGATCTCTCACCCGCTGGAGATTCGTGGCCAAGATTATTCACGGAGGCCGGCGATCGCGTCTACTTTGTGACCGATGTCCAGAATGATGCTGAGGACGTGTTTCAGACAACGCTTTGGAGTACCAACGGAGTTGGCAATACAACAACCGCTATGGCCACGTTCCAGGGCTCAGTCGACTCGCTGATTGTCCTTGACGATGGATCAGTCTGTTTTCTCGTCACTGCCTTTGATTTCATCTATTTGGATGATAGCCCTTGGCCAACCCCTCAGGGCGGTCAGTTTGAGGTATGGCGTTCGGATGGTACGCCTCAAGGCACACGGTTCGTCACTGAAATTCCATCCTCGCCGAACTCCATTCCGCATGGTGGGACGCTTCGACAGGTCAATGGCGAAATCCTTGCCTTTGTCGAAGAAGGGTTCTTCGCAGAAGAAACCGAACAGCCGGGACTGCCGAATTTCTCAACTGAAACACGGCTCCTGAATCTCGGAGAAAGTCCAGAGCCCCTTGCGTCCTTCGTGACGACGTCTGTTGCGATATGGGGTTCCCCTCATGACAACGGCGATGTTCTCTACGAACAATCCCTCTACTTTACTGCTCACACGCAGGCTGAAGACGGTAGCTATCAGACGGGGCTCTGGCGTACAGATGGAACGGTGGATGGTACGGTTCCCCTGACCGCACGTCCCTCAGAAGATCTTTTCTTTGAAAGCTGGTTGCTTCAGCTTGCTGCCGCGGGAAATGGCATCCTTTTTACGGAAAAGGTGTCACCGGACGAATTTACTACAAGTAGATATAGCTTCGCGACAAACACGGCGAATACGCTTGCTGATGCTACCGGTAGCGAGATTCTGTTCTCGGAGGCGGCAGAAGCTGTCGTCATATCAGTTGATGACAGCCTCTATTTCTATGATGCTGAAACCAGCACTCTTCGCTCGATCACCACAGCTGTTGACTCGCAACCCATTCTTGGGCTCTCCAGCATCGGGGGTCGGGTCTATTTCAGCACTGCTGAAAAAATATGGACGACTGAGATCGCCCCTGCGAGCAGCCAATTGCCGCTCGAAGTTCAAGCCCACCCAGAGGGCATCGATCGCTACAGTGGCTTTGTCGTGTCTGGCAACTCGCTTGTATACGTTGCCGACAACAGTTTGTGGTTGATCCAAGACGCTGATACAGCCACTACGCCAGTTTCCGAAAGGGTTGCGGCTCCATGGCGTGGCGACCTGCTCGGCACCGCACCATCAGACACAGACAATTGGCGCATGCCGCCCTACGAAATAAGGGCAGCGCTTGGGAGCATCTTTTTTGGTGTTGGGTCTGATGCTTACGGTGTTGAGCCTTGGGTGCTGCCCTTGGCTTTGGATTTAACGGCCGGCGATCAATTTGAACCGAACGATACCCAAGATGAAGCGTTCGATCTCGGGATGCTTGAGTCCGTTGGATTTCGGGCCGCGACGATTCACTCCGAGACAGACATCGACTACTATCGCTTCAGCACAACAGCTGTGGGCGGTCTCGGTCATGAGCTTTCTCTCACGCTTGCGGACTCGGCCGGGGGAGATCTCGATTTTGATCTCTATCGCTATGCCGAAGATGAACTTCAGTTTGTCGCCAGGTCGGCAACCTCCAGCACGGTAGAAACCATCCCCTTTAAAGGCCTGCCAAGCGGTGAGTATGCAATCAAGGTGCATGCGTTTGATTCGAGACCGAATGGCTATGCGTTACGATGGGATTTGCCAACCACCACAACGCTCTCGCCTGACGCCTACGAGCCCAACGACACGGAGCTAACAGCGTCTCCCATCCAATTGACAGATGGGTTCTTTCACGAGCGAGAATTGAGCATTCATAGTGAAGACGATCTCGATTTCTTTAGTATCACGCTTGAGGCTACTGGGGCACCCGAGAGCTATATTCAAGTAGAAGGCGACGCAAATATTGATGTATGGGTGCAAGACCTTCTTGATGACCCAGCGCTTGCAATGTTCAGCTACTTTGATAGCTCGAACACCCTGTGGGGGAATGGAAGGATCAGCCTCTCTGGAGTGCCTGCCGGAGATTACGTTATTGGCGTGGCATCATTCGGCACACCTCCAGAAGGTGTCGCTTATGAGCTAACAGTTGATCTGCCAACCGCGAGCACTCCAAGCGTGCCAGAAGACTGGGCTGAACCGAATAATTCCCAAACGACAGCATTTAACCTGTTCGCCCTCGCGGGCAGTGACACACGTGAAGGACTCACACTGCACTCGGTCGCGGAAGACCAACCAGGCGATGTCGACCTCTTCCGTTTCGAGCTTTTGCCGAATGCAGTTGAAGGCCATGCTATCGATGTCTTGTTTAATCACCTGCAGGGTGACATCGATATCCAACTGCTTGACGCGGCTGGCGCCATCATCCGCCGAGGCAACAGCCTTTCGAATAATGAGACAGTATCGCTTGCTGGACTGCAGGCGGGCGTCTATTTTCTCAAGATAATCGGCAAAACAGGGCCAACGGGCGACTCGCGTGTCGCCAACGCATACACCCTTCGCTGGAACGCGCCGCTCCAGACATCGATTTTCACACCGGATGCCTTTGAGCCAAATAATACGCGGTCAGACGCATACGACTTCCGCGTCCTCGAGGGCTCCGTCGAACTGCCCGATCTCTCCATTCATAACGCCGACGATCGGGACTGGTATCGGTTTGAAATCACGACAGCCGGTGAGTCTCGCCACGCTGTTGAGGTGCTGTTTTCCGACGCGACAGCCAATCTCGATGCGCGGCTCTACAACAGCCAGGGCAGGCGGCTCGCCACTGCCGCCTCTTCTGATGACAATGAAAAGCTTGCCTTAGGTGAGCTTGCTGCCGGTGTCTATTTTGTCGAAGTGTATGCGAGTGCGAACGCCGACGGAGGAGCAAACACCTATACGCTCAGGTTCAATACGCCTTCGCCAGCTGGTGATGATTATGAAATCAATGACTCATCAGATCAGGCAACGTGGCTTGGGCAAGTCCCTCGGGGAACTCTTCTCGAAAATCTCTCTATTCATACGGTAAGCGACACTGACTTCTATAAATTCGAACTCACTGCTGATGGAACATGGCGGGATTCAATTGTTGTGCAATTCGAACACGCGCTCGGTGATCTTGATGTCGAGTTGATTGATGCATTTGGCAATAGCGTCGGTTCCGGTGCTTCAGTGACTGACGATGAGGCTCTTTCGCTTCAGGGACTTGCGGCTGGTAGCTATGTTTTAGAGGTGTATGGATTTAGCGGGGCGACAAACGATTACATCATCGAATGGCAGACCCCTGATGCAGCCAGCCTCTCGCCCGATTGGTACGAGCCGCTATATCTTGCGCCGGGGGAAATCGAAACGATTGGCGATGCCTATTGGCTCGGTCCGCTCGAAGGAGCAGGAGATTTTCCTTCGTCATTTTTCATGGAGCCTGGTTTGGCGATGCCGGCTGAAGATGACTTTCCTACGATTCATAATGCAACCGACAGCGATTTCTGGCGATTCCAAACGACCGCGGCTGGTGGCAATGAGCATGAGATTCGTGTCGCGTTTGATTCACTCGCGGGTGATCTGGACATCCGGCTTTATCGCTCAACAGCAACGGGTTTCGTCGATGAGTTTGGTATGTGGGTCCCAGAAATCACAGAGCAAGAACAATGGATCCTTGTTGATGAGGCAGCGACGACCAACGACATCGAATCAATTAGCTTTGCAGGTCTGGAAGCAGGGGACTATTGCCTGGAGGTCTACGGTTTTGATGGGGCTACCAACGTCTATTCGATCGACTGGAGCCTGCCTGCGTATTCCGTTGAGCCAGACCGATATGAACCCAATGACCTGACTGCTACTTTGCTTGAGGACTTCTCAGATGACTTTTTTGAGCCAGATTTAACTCTCCATAATGCGGCAGACATTGACCGGTATGGTTTCACTCTTCAGAGCCAAGGTGCCCCCAGCGACTTTTTAACCGTCGTCAACCATGATTGGTGGTCTGGCGATAGCTTGGTGGCTACGCTTCGTACTGCGGGCTCTGCTGAGCAGATTGTTCCTGCACAGGATTGGGGTTTTGAATCTTACTTTAGCCTCGAGGGACTTCCTGCCGGCGATTACGAACTCACGGTGTCGGTCGCCGCAGACGTTCAGCAGCAGTTTGCCGGCTTGAATTATGAAATAAATGGATATTTTGCAGCGGCTATCGAAGAGTTAACGCCCGATGACTTCGAGCAGAATGACACGCCTCTAACCGCGACGCTTCTTCGGTCAGTTGCCTCAGAGTCATTCAGCGACCTGACAATCCATACGGCAACAGACGTCGACTACTTTTCATTCGCGCTTGGTTCCGCAGCCAGCCCGACAGATAGAATTACTGTCAATTTCAGGCATCAAGACGGCGACCTCGACGCCGAACTTCTTCGCATTGGAGCTTCGGGCGAGGAGATTGTCAGCAGTTCATACTCAGTCTCTGACAATGAACATCTTGAACTCGCTGAACTCCCCGCCGGCGAATACTTTGTGAAAGTCTTCGGTTATGCCGGTGCTACGAATCAGTATTCACTCGAATTCAACATCCAGGAGACCACGGTTCGTGCTGATCGGCTTGAATCCAATGACATGCTCGACAGTGCACATCGGTTGCGAACGGTATCGGGATTCCAGGTCATAGAGGCCTTAACGCTCCATTCAGCAGAAGATGAAGACTGGTTCGGGTTTCAGACTATAGGTGCTGGCGATGCCTCCCACTTCATCGGTGTGGCAGCGAACGAACCTGGGTTTTCGATTGCTATCTACGACGCCGATGGATCTCCTGTTAGAACCGATGTAACTGAAGGGTTTTCACAGGGCTTTGTCACGCTTGATGGCCTGCCGTCTGGGCAGTATTTCGCGAGGGTGCTGAACGTCGATGGCCTCACTGGGGGATATGACCTCTTCTTAGATGCTCCTATTTCAGCTGATGCCGGCGCTGACTGGACGATCATGGTGTATGTCACGGCAAGCGATCTCTTTGACTATGCCTTTGCCGACATCAATGAGATGGAAAAGGCTGTCAGTGAACTTCCCGGCTCGGTAAACATCACGGCGTTTTGGGATCAGAGTTCATTGGGCAGGACTTTCCCGACAGGGGGAGGCACCCAGCCCGCATGGGGCGGAGCCGGACAGGCAATCATCACTGCTGATTCAAACATGGAGGAGGTAAGAACTGTCTTCGAACTTCTTGGTGAGCAAAACTCGGGTGATCCTGCAACTCTGCAATCTTTCGTTGAATGGAGCCGCGATTCGGCACCCGCTGATCGGTACGCGCTGATTCTATGGGATCATGGAGCCGGTCTGGAAGGCTTCAACTTTGACAACATGGATGAAGGGCTTTCCGACAACCTTACCACTGAAGAAGTAGTTTCGGCCCTCCGGGCATCTAGCGGCAATGAAAGCGATACCCCCGCCTTCGACCTGTTGGCATTTGACGCCTGCTTGATGGCAAGCACGGAGGTAGCCTACGCGGTCCGCGATGTGACGGACATTTTCGTTGCATCCCAAGAAGTGGTTGGCGGCGACGGCTATGACTACACCATGCTTCTCGACTCGCTCAAAACACCAACAGCAAACGCAGTCACGCCGGAACGACTTGCGGAGGGGTTTGTCCGTACGTTTGCCAATCAATATGAGGGTTCAGGCATTTGGGATACTCATGCAGCGATCCGCACATCAGGGTATGACACCCTGACAGTCGCTCTTCGTGAGTTTTCTTCTATTCTCGAGTCAGCAGAACAGCCTGTCCAAAGAGCCGTCGCGTCTGCTATTGGATTCGCACACACATTCACATTTGACTATCTCCGCGACCTCGGTTCATTCATGACTCGGGTCGCTCGACATGATGGTGTTTCCGACGCCGTGAAAGACGCCGCCTCCGCCGTCGGCGAAGCGTTGGATGCCATGGTTATTGCCCAGACATCAGATTCCCGCCAAAGCTCGGGACTCTCGATCTATATGCCACCGGCCAATTCCGCACTTCACAGCTGGTATGCCTCAGAGTATGCAGCATTCTTGGAGGCAACCGCCTGGGATACCACGCTCGCAACGCTCCAGCGGGGCTCTGGGGCAAGCCCGCAGGGGGATTGGTTGACGGGTGGTCGTTCTGCCCTGAATGCCTTTTCGTTGGGACTGGTCGGCGGCATGGGAAACACGTTCGGGGGCTTGAGCCTCTTTGATGCAAGCGACAGTGACTGGCTGCGATTTGAAATTCGCGGTGGCTCGACAGCAGGAAGTGAACACGGCATCGAAGTAACGACCAGTGATGCGATTGCCATGGAGGCAACGCTATACGATGCGAACGGACTTGTGGAAAAAGGCCAGCTCGAAAGCGGGCGAATATCGCTCGAAGGACTTCCTGACGGTGTTTACTCACTCCGTTTGTCTGCGAACAGCAGCGTAAACGATTATCAAATTGTGATCGATGCCCCGCCGCTCGCCTCCTCGCAGGGCCGCAGTGTCGGTGCCAATGACTCATCCGCAAAGGCGGTGCACTGGGGGGTTATTGCGGGAACGCATCTCGAGGCAGGGCTCACGTTGCCACCACGGCCACTATCTACGCCAAACGGTGGTTGGCAGTATTTCGAATTTGATGCTCCTCGGTTGCCAGGTGCTCTTGACTGGTCGCTCGCCATCAAGACGCCGGAGGGAATAGCGGTCGAGGCTGAGCTCTTTCGGAAAACACCGAATGGTCTTGCTACGGTAGCAATGGCTGAAGCAGGCACCACGCCGCTTCTCGGCTATCAGACCTTTGGTGAATCCGAGACTTTTGTGTTGAAAGTGCGGCAGAGCACCGTGACTGCTGCAGGAGTAGCGTTTCATGTTCAATTCCAACGCGGTGCCAGCGAAGAACTCATTTCACCGGTCGAACGAACAGGAAATCGACGGCTTGGTCGGAACACTGCAGGAGATGTGTTTAGTAATACCGTGCCCATTACGTATGGGGAAGCTTCACTGAATATTCGATTCCACGATCGGTGGGATATCGTGGATGCTGAAGAGACGGTTGATGGACGTAATTACGTGTTTGCACAGGCAGGCGGGGATGTGGCTGCAGCTGCTGTTTCAAGCGGCTAACACGC
>CAZKSP010000045.1:3881-13291 GCA_964555385.1 uncultured Chitinophagaceae bacterium | reverse complement strand
AGGAATGGCAGGCTGGAGCCCAGTTCTTGATGCCGCTCGGCTTCCGTCGTGAACTGGCCACGGTCAGGCATCATCAGCTGCAGCTAGCCAAGGCCAGGGCTCAGCTGCAGGATGAGGAACTCGAAGTCTCACACGCTCTCGTCGAGGCGATCCGTAACATCGACACCAACTTTGCTCTTGCTCAGACAAACTTCAATCGTCGGGTGGCAGCCGAACGCCAGGTTGAGGCGGTACAAGCAGCGTACGACGCCGGCACCACGACGTTTGATCAGCTGCTGCAGGCCCAGCGGCTGCGGGCTCAGGCGGAGAGTTCCTACTTCCGTTCACTAGTCGACTACAACCGGGCGATTGCCCAGTTCCACTTCCGCAAGGGCTCGCTGCTGGAATACAACGGCGTGTTCCTCTCAGAGGGTCCATGGCCCGGCAAGGCCTACTTCGATGCTCACCGCCGGGCCCGGCAGCGGGATGCCAGTATCTATCTTGACTATGGCCACTCGCGTCCGGGGGTCTTCAGCCGTGGCCCGATCACGCAGCAGTTCAATGCGGTCGGAGCAGCTGCCAACGCGGTCCAGTTGCCCGCCCGCGATCCGGCGACTCGTGAGCTGCCGGCCAAACTACCGGAGGGCTTCGACCCGGCCGCGGAAGAAGTGCCCACGCCAGCACCGGCAGATGATGCCCCGAGCTTCCCCGCTGCTGCCGCAGGGTTCCCCGGCGACGAAATGGTGCCACCGTCCCTGCTGGGAACGGGAGGCGGTTCTGCCATCGATACGGTGGGACCGGCTGCTACCGATCAGGCTGTCGCAGAGAACGCGGCAATTCTGACGGTTGGTTTCCAGCAGCCGGTTCAGCCCAATGCCGCCCCAATCGACAGCCCGACCACTGCAGCGGCACAACTACGATAAATCGTTACCCCGCTACTGGCAGTGGCAGCCGGACTGCTTCGAGGGCTGCTTCAACTGCGTCGGCATCGGCTGCCCGGAGTTGTGCCAGTGCCTGCTGGGCTTCGGCGGTCGGGCAGGCCTGCAGGTAGCCGACGATGGCGGCTCGGATGAGCGGATCGTGCGCACCTTCAGGCCAGAGTGCCACCACGGTAGTACAGGCATCCCAGTCCTGATAGCGGGCCAGGTCGATCACCGCTTCCCGGGCAAGGTTCGCGGAGGCCAGTAGACGTCTGGTCATGGCGACAACAGCCGGTCGGGGCAGCGTGTCACCCGGCTCTTCCCAGCAGAATCGCAATGCCTGCAGTAGATGTCGCTGATCGACCGGACTCGCGGCGGGCGCCAACAGACCGAGTGACTCAATGACTGCCTGGGCCTCCACTCCTGCGGCGACGAACAGCCCGGCCAGCAGGCCGTCATAGCCTGACCGAAAGTCACTCACGGCAGGTGCCAACACGGCGGTCATGATCGCTTCACGGCAGCGGTCGGCAGCCGTGCCGGTCCGCTGCCGGGCCACCACCCCAGCAGCCAGGCCGTAGAATCCCCGCCGTTGCTGGTCAACCGCTGAATCGGCCAGCCAGTCGGCCAGCCGGTTGGCGTCAAACGCACCGGCGGCATCCCGGACCGCTGCAAATGGGGCCACGGCAAACTCAGCGTACGCATCGGCGGCGATGGCGGCATTCGGGTGTTCGAGCCAGCGGGCAAACCAGGCCAGTCGCTCGGCGGCGGCCGTCTGCCGATCTTGTGGCACTGGAGCGGTCAGGCAATAGCCGATCAGCAACTCATCAGCTGCGAGGGCCTGCCAGTTACCAGCCCCGGCTTCAAAGAGCAGAGCCGTTCCATTGAATTCGGCCGTGACCCTTGCCAGCACTGGCAGCCTGTCTGGTTCGACCGGTTCCAACCGGTCGCCGATCGTTGGGAACACTGAGAGCAGCTGCAACCGCTGCCGTCGGCTGCCGTCGGTTGCCATGGTTGCCGGTCCGAGTGTTTCAGCGATGGCAACGGTCGTTGATCGGGCCCGCCGCGTTGCCAGCGGTTCAGCCACCGGACCGCAAAAAGGGCAGGCTGTTGCGGTCGCACCAAAGTCCCATCCGGCGAGCAGCAGCGTGGTCAGCAGACCGCGTCGGACAAGTTCCATCGTCGGCAGGCAGGCAGGTGACCGCACCTAACGGACCTCCTCGCCATCAAGGGCATAGATCGCCAGGTGTTTGCCGTCAGGGCCAATGAGTTCCTTGAGGTGGAAGACACCCGTGACGGCAACCGGTCGGACAGAAAAATCGGTGGACCGGCCTGGCTGCATCGAGACGACGATGCAGTCATAAAGCGCGGCCCCCGGTCCAAAGCAGCACTCCATGTTGTCCCGCACAAGCACGAACTGGGTCAGTCCCGACTGCTGGAAGCTCGGCAGGATGTAACCCCGAATCCGGATGTGCCTGCCGGCCAGATCGGTCACCCGCTCAGGCAGCAGCTCCCGGCTGAAAGCCGCCCCTTGCTCCATCTCGAAGGCGATGTCATCGAAGGAGAGGTCGCGGGTGTCAGGAGCGGCGGCTCGGCCACCGGTCGGCTGCCGCATTGAGCTGGTCGGGGAACCGGTGGATGGTGTCGACTGCTCGGCGGGTCCACAGCCGGTGATGGCTGCGACCAGACAGGCCCCGATCAGCCAGCCGGTTGCCGTCTCAGCGGGTGAAGGCATCTTCAAGATGGTACAGCACGCCCCCTTCAATGCCGTCACGGCCAGCGGTTGGACGGACCACGAAGCGACCGGCAATCTTCTTCTGCCGCGGCGTGTAAGTGATCCCTTTTTCGTCCTCAAGATGGACAAGCACCCTGTCGGTGATCTTCGGATTGCCCCCAAAACAACAGTCTCCCTGATCGCGAACCAAGAGGAACTGGCGAATACCGTGCTGCTGCTTGCCCGGATACATATAGCCTTTCAGCAGCACGTCATGGCCGTCGATTGCAAGTGCCGATTCAGGGACGAATGCCGCCGGGGTCCCCTCGGGTGGCTCCAGCAGTCCGTAATGAATCCGTTCAAATCCCTCCGGCAACTCAGCCGCATACACCCAGGACAGGAAGCCAACTCCACCCACCAGGCAGACCGACGCGACAAGCGTTGCGGCAATGGCCAGCCGCACCCCAGTGAGTGCCTCGGGCCGACGGGCAATGTCCCGCCAGGCGACCAGACCAAGGATGATGCCGATGGCGGGGACGGCCAACAGCCACCAGTCGACGAAGGCCAGCGGGGAGAGCAACGCCAGAGTACCCGCGGCAATCGCTGTGCCGGCGAGGGCTCGGTAGGCATGCTCGTCGGGGCCCACCTCCTGCCCGCCGAGTGACGTCGCAGGCGAGTCGAAGAGTCCTGATGCCATCACCGTCACTGCCTTGAATAAAAGATCCGGTTCACTGTGGCGAGCCTGACCGGCCCGATCGCAGTACCGCCCGTGAGATGAAAGCGATGATCACGACCACCGCTACCCAGAAGGCCCAACGGAACACCGGTGCACCGGGCTGATCGGCAGCAGCAGGTGGCGTGTTGGCGGCTGGTTTGTCCGCAGATGATGGCGCGGTCGGCCGCACATCAGGACGAATGACCATCGTGCCATCGGTTTCGACGTCATCGGCCACGACCTCGGCCACCCGGGCTGGTGAGCCGTTCGGACTCGCAGGGGTTTCACCGGTGGGTCCGGCAGTTGTCAGGCCCGCCAATCCGGCCAAGGTCGCGGCGCGGCGGACCGCTTCTGGGTCGATTTCGCGAAGTTTCTCCATCGCGGCCTTTGCCTCCGGCAGCGGGCAGGCCTTCATATAGTTGACGATCGGCTCCCGCACGAACAAGTTTTCGGGGGTTGCATCGGTGTAGATGCTTACCAGTTTGTCGATCACCGACCAGTCACCCCAGCGGGCCAGATCGGCTATCACCAGATCGGCCAGCTTTGGTTCGTTCAGCAGGAGCCGCAGCGACTCGAGCACTCGCTCGCGGGGCACCATGTCAGACTCTTCCCCGAGGAAGCGGAGGGCCATGACGGCGGCATAGGTTTCGGTAAAGGGGACGTCGCGGCTCTTCCGGTCGAGGAACAGCTTGTCGATCAGATCGAGGCTGGTCGGCCCGCGTAGCACGACATAGCAGGCAATCAGGGCATCAAGGCCGCTCCGTAGGTCGGCTGCATCGTCCCCCAGATCTTCCCCCAGCAAAATCCGTTCAATCCGGTTGGCATCAGCCGGGGTGCCACAGACACCAAGCATGGTGGCATAGAGTCGCCGTCGATTGGACGGTACACCTGCTGTCTCGATCCACTCAATCAACTTGGTCGGGTCCATCCGGTTCTCCAGGGCCCGGACGTCCTGATATGGCGCAACAGCGAACTCGTCATAGGCATCGCGAGCGAGCGTGTCGTCCTCGTCCTCGAGGTACTGCTGAAAGAAGGCAAGCCGATCGGCCCCCGACTCGGGCAGACCACCAATTTTTTTCAGGTACGCCACTGCCCGATCGCTGACGGCAATCGGGCTCGACCAGAGCAGTTCGGGAGGCTCGACACCCATGATCAGAAAGAGTGCACCGGCAGGCTTCTCTTCCAGCAAAATCGTCTCGATCAGCTGGTCGCCACCGAGCAGGCCGGCGGCTTGCAGCAGATCGTCGCCCTTGAGCACATCGACCACCCGAAACCGCCCCTTGGGCAGCGGTCCCTCAGCTCCCGGCCCGAGTGCCGAGGCAGGAGGCGGTTCGACCAGCTGGGCGATCACCGCTGCCTCGCTCTGGGCAATCTCTTGGGCAAAGGTGAGCGACACTGCCGCACAGAACGGGCAGGCAGTCGCCCGCCCGGCAAGGCAGGCTGTTGCCACGCCCACCGCGAGGGCCAGCAGGCATGATTCGAGGTGTCGCAGAAACCAATTCATACTATGAGTATAGGGTGAGCGAGTTCCAAAGTGGCGGCACGCATTCAGGATAAGGCCGGATCTTTGCCGGTGTGGGTTACCCCAGCCAGCGGGCCACATCGGTGCGGTAGGCGGCGATTGCGGGCAGCAGGGCCGCCAGAATCGCCAAGGCGATCAGAAACGGCACCAGCAGCAGTTCTGCCGGTGTGAACGAGAAAAACCCGGCTGAAACCCCAGCGTTGGTGGCGATCCAGGGGCCGATCAGGCCGACCACCCCGTGGCCCAGCAGCCAGCCCAGACCGCCGCCGCCGACCGCCAGCAGGATCGCCTCAACCAGCACCGTTGCCAGCACCACGCCCCGCCGGGCCCCCAGGGCCCGCATGATTGCCACGTCGCGGCTGCGTTCCAGAGATGATCCAACCATGCTCACCAGAATGCCAATCGCCGAGACGATCACCACCAGCGTGGTCACCAGGAGCAGCAGGAGCTCAAGCGGGCTAACGAACAGGTCGAGGAGGACGCGAATTTCAGCAATCGGCAGAGCTGCCTGGGCATCGCGACCCTCGTTGATGGCATTCCGCAGGCCCATCGCCGTCAGCTCAGCTGGCAGCCCGGGCAACGAGGCAGTCTCCAGCAGAATCGCCGTCACTTCCCGCTGGTTGTAGGGCAGCCGGCCATCGGGCAGCCGGTCTGGTTCAGCGTTTTTTTCGTTGTCGGCTTCGGCGTCCTCTTCGACTGGCTTGGCATGCCCTTCCTGCAAATAGAACCCTTCCATGTTGACATAGACACCGCGGTCAACTGGCGTGTCGGTGCGGTCAAGGATACCAACGACCCGGAACGGGTCATGGACTTTGCCGTCGTCAGCGCCGTGGGTCGGGGCAATCTGATCGCCGACAGAAATTTTTAGATTGGCTGCCACCTGGCTGCCGAGCACAGCTGTGTAGAGGTCATCGTCGGAGAAGTTCTGGCCAGCACGAAAGCGGAAGGGCTGGCCGTCGCCACGCGAGAGTCGGTCAAAGTAGGCGGCGTTGGTGCCAACCACTCGGTGACCGTGAAAGTAGTCGCCCATGCAGATCGGCACGGCCGTCTGACTACTGGCTGCGAAGGTGCCGTCAATACCGTCAGCCCGCGCACTGCCCGGGAGGAACTGCTCGTAGGTCTGCCAGGAGATGTTCTCAATCGGCTTGCTAATCAGGTAAACACTGTTCAGGACGAGCTGCAACGGGCTGCCCTTGGCGCCGATGATCATGTTGTAACCCAGCCCCGCCCCCGACTCGAAGGCCTGTTTGACAACCCCGCCGGTGACCAGTGTTGCCACGACGAGCGCCACACCGAGGGCCATTGAGAGAGCGGTCAGGCCACTGGTCATGGCTCGCTGCCGGATGTTCCGCCAGGCAATGCCGAAGAGGCTCATAGCCGGCCTCCTGTTGAAGCTGACTGGCTGGCGGCCGGGGCGTGTGCCGCTGCGGCCAGGTTGAAGTCCTCCAACCGATACCGCACCGGAAACTGCTTCGCCACTTCAGGCGCGTGGGTCACCACCACCAGTGAGACCTGCTCGTCCCGGCAGCTGGTCTGGAGCAGGTCGATCACCTGTTGCTGATGGGCCGGGTCGATGCTGGCGGTCGGTTCATCGGCCAGCAGAACCCGCGGCCGGTTGGCGAGCGCCCGGGCGACCGCCACCCGCTGCTGCTGGCCGATGCTCAGAGCGGCCGGCTTGTGGTGCAACCGGTCGGCAAGGCCAACAGCCGTGAGCAAAGCCTCAGCCCGGCTACGGTCGGCTGGCCTCGAGCCGAAGCCCATTGCCACAAGGACATTTTCTAGCGCCGTGAAGCCTGGCAGCAGATTGAACTGTTGAAATACCAGACCAACTCGGTCAGCCCGGAGCCGATCCCGCATTGGTTCGGCCAATTTCACGATATCGATGCCGGCGATCTTCACGCTGCCAGCGTCGGGCCGAAGGATGCCGGCAATCACGTTGAGGAGTGTCGACTTGCCCGAACCACTCTGGCCTTCGAGGGCAACGAGGTCGCCAGCGGCCACGGTGAATGCCGGGATATCGAGAATCGTCAGCGGTTCTCCCCCCGGCACGGCAAACGCTTTCCGGACACCGGAGAGTTCGATGACCGGCGGTGCGGCGGCAGCGGGCGATGAAACAACACTTTTCATTGCAACAGGATTGCAGAAAGCAGTCGGCCCTGTCAAAAGGCACCCGCCCCGCCAACGTAAGAGGTCGACCCTCGCTCGACCGTGTCGGTGGCGGCGCTGGCTTGTTCAAGAGTCTCGGCCTCGAACGGCGTGGTCGCGTCAGCGGTCTGCACGCTGGTTGGGAGCACCAGTTTGTCATTGGTGGTCGTTGCTCGCAGGCCACACACCATGCTCACGAGCAGCAGCTAGCTGCTGAGACGCTGAAAATACCCCGCCGATTGAGCCTGGGGGTGGGGCGCGTGTATAGTCCGGTCGAAAGAAGGTGGTGGCGGTGCCCGGAGGTACCCCGAAAGCCGCCCGGTTTGAAGTCTCGTAGCAGGAGTTTTGCTGTGTCCATTCGCGTCGGCATTAACGGTTTCGGTCGGATTGGGCGGCTTACATACCGGGCCATCTGTGAAAAGTTTGGCCTCGATGGTGACGTCCAGGTGGTTGCCCTCAACGATCTCACCGACGCCAAGACCAATGCCCACCTGCTCGCCTACGACTCCAACTACGGGCCGCTGAAGGCTGAGGTGAAGACCGACGGCAATGACCTCGTCGTCGATGGTCACACCATTAAGGTCTTCGCCGAGCGTGATCCTGGAGCGATTCCGTGGGGTTCTCAGAATGTTGACATCGTGGTCGAGAGTACCGGCTTTTTCACCGACGCCACCAAAGCAGTGGCTCACAAGCGGGACAGCGTTAAGAAGGTGGTGATCTCCGCTCCGGCCAAGAACGAAGATCTGACGATCGTGCTCGGCGTTAACGACGGCATGTATGACCCCGCCAAGCATCATGTCATTTCCAATGCCTCCTGCACCACCAACGGGCTGGCTCCGGTAGCCAAGGTGCTGCACGAGACGTTTGGCATCGACCGCGGTCTGCTGACCACGGTTCATGCCTACACCAACTCTCAGAAGACGGTCGACACCGCCGCCAAGGATCTTCGCGATGCCAGGGCAGCCGCGCTCAACATCGTCCCCTCGAGTACTGGGGCGGCCAAGGCGGTTGGGCTGGTGATTCCTGAGTTACAGGGCAAATTCACCGGTATGGCGTTCCGGGTGCCGGTCCCGACCGTCAGTGTCGTTGACTTCACCGCCACCCTCAACAAAGAAGCCTCGCCTGAGGCAATCAACGCCGCCATGAAGACGGCAGCTGAAGGCCCGCTGAAGGGCATCCTCCGGTACACCGATCTGCCGTTGGTCTCGACCGATATGAAGGGCGATCCTCATAGCTCGATCTTCTCTGCGGTCGATACGATCGGCCTGGGCAACTTCGTGAAGGTCGTCAGCTGGTACGACAACGAGTGGGGCTACTCGAACCGGGTGGCCGATCTGCTGAAGTTCCTCGAGGACAAGGGGCTGTAGCTTCCTGCTTCCTCATGGGAAGCGGGACAGCAGGCATTCCTCGCTCTGGATGGCATCAATCAACGCTGGCTGATTGCACGCTGGCAACGGCCTCTGTCTCAAGCTGGCTGCCGTCGAAGCGGGTCAACTGCGCGACCACTCGTACCTGTCGGCTACCTGGTGCCGCTGCAGGCCAGGGCAGCACAAAATGCATGCCACGTGCCCGTGAGGTGCGGCGAAAATGCCGCATCGCCTCAGCAGCCGGAATATTCCATTGGGCCAGTGGTCGCCCTGGATCGGTTTGCTGGGCTTGGAGGGGTGGCTCATAAACAGTCACGGCGAGATCGCCGGCCACGGCCACCAGCCGTTCGTCAGCGTCCCGAGGTTCGACGACCAGGGTGAGACCCTCCGAGATGCCATCATCATTGGCGTCATAGCAGATGGTCTTGGACCGGTTGATCACAAGATGAGTGAGTGCGGCCTCGTCCGCCACACTCTCGACGAAAGAAAGCTGGCGAATCGGCCGGCTGGCACCGCGGCTGCCCGACTCCTGCGGCAGCGGTGGTACGCCCTCAAGCGTGGGTGGGGCGATGCCGCCAGGCGTGGGCAGCGTTTCACTACGGCTGGACGGGCTACCTGAACGTTCCGTTGGTGGGCTGAAACTGGGGCCATCGTCAACGCCGCCGATCGCCGGCACCTCGACAGCAGGCGGCACCAGCAACGGTGCCGCAGGCGTGGGACCACGACTTGACGCGGGGGCTGATGCCGCAGCTGGCATCCCAGCCGGGCCGCTATCGACAATGCCCAATTGCCGCCTGAGCGAGGCATTTTCGTCAGCCAGCTGGTCGAGCTGATAGCACTTGCTCTCCAGCTTGTCCTGCAGGCAGTAAATCTGGTCTTCCTGCAGCCGCAGTTCTCGTTCGAGTAGCTGGCTGTGGACGTCAGTCTTGCAGCCGGTGACAAGTCCGAGCAGGCCGCTGCCACCGAGCATCGCAATCCAGCCGACCCGGTGGGCCGATAACCTTTTGCACATTTTCATGACCCGCCTCCTTGCGGCTCACGCATGTTCCGG
>CAZKSP010000045.1:0-3781 GCA_964555385.1 uncultured Chitinophagaceae bacterium | reverse complement strand
TGGCATCTGTTCGATCACCTCATCGATCAGCCGGTAGTCGCACGCCTCCTGCGCCGACATGAACCGGTCCCGGTCAGTGTCTTCCTCAATCTTTTCAAGGGGATGACCCGTGTGCTTCAGCAAGATCGTGTTGAGCTTGCTTTTGACGTTCCGGAATTCCTTGGCGTGAATCATGATTTCTTCGGCCGTGCCCTCCATTCCAGCAAGGGGCTGATGGATCATGATCCGGGCGTTGGGCAGGGCCCGCCGTTTTCCAGCGGTTCCAGCAGCCAGCAGGACTGCCCCCATTGAGGCGGCCTGACCAATGCAATAGGTCGCTACATCGCAGGTGACAAACTGCATGGTGTCGTAAATCGCCAGTCCGGCTGTGACACTGCCGCCTGGTGAGTTGATGTAGAGGTGGATATCGCTCTTCGGATCATCAGTCTGGAGGAAGAGCATCTGGGCGACGATGGCATTGGCCATCTCATCGTTGACCTGTGTGCCGAGGAACACAATCCGGTCCTTCAGCAGACGGCTGTAGATATCCATCGCCCGCTCTTCGCGGCCGCTCTTTTCGATGACGTAGGGAATCAGGGGCATGAATCGAAGGTTCCAGAGTGCAGGGATTGATCAGTCGAGATCGGGTTCTTCCTCGACCGGAGGCTTGCTGAGAATATCGTCGACGATGCCGTACTCTTTGGCCTCGGTGGCGTTGAGGTAGCGGTCACGGTCGGTGTCTTTGGCAATCCGTTCGATCGGCTGACCTGTGTGATTGGCGAGAATCTGATTGAGCACACTGCGAGTCTTGAGAATCTCGTCGGCCTGAATCTCAATGTCGCTGATCTGCCCTCCGACCTGACCGTAGGGCTGATGGATCATCACCTTTGCATGGGGCAGAGAGAAACGTTTGCCCTTTTCACCACCGGCCAGCAGGACCGCCCCGCCACTTGCGGCGAGCCCGACACAGTAGGTAGCCACGGGGCAGGAGAGGATCTGCATGGTGTCATAGATCGCCATGGTGGCGGTGACACTGCCACCCGGTGAGTTGATGTAGAAGTGAATGTCTTTCCGCCGGTTTTCACTCTGCAGGTAGAGCAGTTTCATTACCAGTTCGTTGGCATTGCCGTCATAAATTTCGCCCTGGAGCAGAATGATCCGGTTTTCCAGCAGCAGATCTCCCAGGGTCATCTGCCGCTGCCGCTGATAGTCACGGTGGGCACTGGCAGCACGGGGAGCAACTGAACCAGCAGTTTGGCCAGCATTGGGAAACTGGGAGAACCAGGGGGTTGGCATAAGGGGCTCTCGGGTGGGCGATGGATGGAAGGACAAGATCGAGTGATTACTCGGTCTCGCTCTCGCGAGCAACCGCGGTTGTGGGAATTTCGTCCTCACCTGCGGCAACTCCGCAGACGGCATGGTCGATCGCCTCCGCATCCGGCTTCGGAAACTCGAACGGAATGTCGGTAAATGTTGCCTCAGAGGTGATCAGATCGATCGTCTTGCGTTCGATGATCTGGTTGCGAAGGACGTCCATCAGCCCCCGCCGTTCCAGGCTGGCACGCACCCGGCGGGGCGATTCGCCTGACTGGGAAGCAATTGCGCGGATTTCGGCGTCGTAATCAGCAGGTGAGTCGGCGACCTTCTCTGCCTCAGCAATCTTTTCGAGGATGAAGTGCTCTTTCAGAGCCCGAGCCGTGCTAGCCATCACCGACTGCCGTAGTTCATTGACATAACGGCGGATGGAATCGTCATCGAAGCCACTGCGGCGAAGCTCAAGGATCGACCGCTCGAGTTCCCGCTGGCTCTGTCGCCGCAGCAAATCAGGGGGTAGTTCCCAAGTGGCCGAGGCGGTCAACGAGTCTGAAACCTGTTGTCGCACCTGCTTCCGCTGATGCCAACCCAGCTGGTTCTCCAGCTGCTTGCGGATCGCCTCGCGGAGGTCTTCGGCTGTCTCAAAGTCACCCAGGTCGCCGAGCAGTTCGGGCGTTAGTTCAGGCATCTCGAACCGTTTCAGGTCGAGCAGTTCCAGTTCCATGGTGACGGTCTGGCCACGCAGTGATTCCACCGCAGCCTCTTCAGAAACGGTCAGCTGCGAGCTGACCGTTTCCCCCGCCTTGGCCTTGGCGACAAGGTCTGCAAAGCCGTCGAGTTCGGCATCGGCGAGTGACAGCTTGGGCCGGACGACAATCTCCATCTCCTCGGCGTGTGAGAGAAGTTTGCCATCGGCTCCGCTGAACCGGAGATTGGCGACCACAAGGTCGCCCAGCTGTGGTGAACCCTTCGCGGGCACCAATCGACCACGCTCTCGCAACAAGTTGGTGAGGGCTTCCTCGACATCGGCCTCATCGATCTCACGGGCCGGTCGCTTGATGGCCAGCCCTTTCCACTCAGGAAGCTCAAACTCGGGCCGGACTTCGATCGTGAACTCGAAGGTCATGGGCCCCTCATCAGGCAGGATCACCGCCGCGACGTCGAGATCGGGCTCGCTGATTGGAGCAAGCTTCTCCTGTTCGGTCACTCGAGTGAGGGCGTCGTTGAGCAGTTTGGAGCGAATCTGATCGCCGAGTTCGGTTTTGAAGCGGCTGCCAACAAGTTTCCGCGGGGCCCGGCCGGGGCGGAAGCCGGGTAGCAGGGCGGTCGGCATCAGGTCGCCCACCGCCTCTTCGTGATAGCGGTCGATTTCTTCCCGCGGGATGGAAACCTGCACCTTCCGCTGACAGGTTGAGAGTTCCTCAACCGTAATGTCGAGTTTGAGGATCTGCGGTTCGAGGACGGCGGAGGATTCGTCTGACATCGGTTTCACTGGAAGGGGAGGTGGGACGGACGAGACTAGGACTGTTGGCCGATGGTTTTTGCCATCGGACCTGCCGGACAGAGCCCGGCCCAGCCATTTGCCATTCGGCCAAAGCCGAAAGCGCCCGGGATCACAGCGGCGGCTAAATGGCACCAACGCCGCTGAACCGTCCTGGCAAAACCACCGGGCAGAGCGGGTGATGGGATTCGAACCCACGACAACCACGTTGGCAACGTGGTGCTCTACCAACTGAGCTACACCCGCATGCACACACTTTCGGTGGTTGAGGCTCGGAAAGCAAGCCCTGCCACCACCGAAAACCCCGTGAGTATAGCGCGCGAGGGGGTCGTCGCAAGGTCCGCGGACGGGGGCATTTGGAAAAGCTGCCCCGAGGAGGAATAATCGTGACTCTGGTTTCCCTCGGGACGTGCGGGTTGACTGATGAAATTGCGGCTGCTCTTTAAGTCAAAGAGGGGAAAAACCCCAAAAACATTCGAGTTGAAACTGCCGCTGGTGATCGGCCGGGGCGACAAAGCTACCTTTCGGATTCCGCACGGCCGGATCAGCCGTCGGCACTGTGAACTCCTGGAAGAGAATGGCACCGTCTACGTACGTGACCTCGGGTCAACCAATGGCACGATGCTCAAGGGCACCATGCTGCCGAGCCGGACCAAAACTCGAGTTCCATCCGGCAGCCTGCTCTCACTCGGTGGACTTATTTTCCGCGTCGAGTATCAAGGGCCGGCTGGCCGGCCGCCGGTTGAAGCGGCAGAACCGATCGACTTTCTCGAGGCTGAACCAGAGTCTGAACTGCTCGAGCCTACACTTGAGGCCGAACCATTGGAGTCATTGGTGGAACTCGAAGCCGACGCATTTGAATCACTTGTTGAACTTGAGGCTGAGCCAATCTCGGCTGCAGAGGCCGACGACTTCTTTCTCGAGCCCGATGACGAACTGCCCGAGGCAGAGGCTGCCGCTGAGCCGCTTGTCGATCTTGAAGTCGAC
>CAZKSP010000044.1:0-13408 GCA_964555385.1 uncultured Chitinophagaceae bacterium | reverse complement strand
GTCCACCACTTCCGCACGGTGAGGGACCAGATCCGCGAGTCGTTCACGATCACCCCTGACTTCTCCAAGGCATCGCACACGGCCTTTCCATAGTTGTCCGCGTCGGGCTTCGTGGGCTTGATCTCCCGCGCCATACGCCGCCGCCTGGAGTGCGCCTTGGGCCTAGAGCAGTACACATCCACGACTAGCTCCAGGGGCTCGTCCAGACCGCTATCGGGGATGCTCTCCCGGATCGCCCACGCCGCGGCCTTCTCCCAAGCCAGGGTCTTGGTGGGGGTGTATGTGCGGCCATTGCGTCCGAGCCTGGGGCGTCCCTTCGGGACCGGCTCGCCTGGGATGGTGGCCCGGTAGATCACTCGACGATCTCCAGGTAGTCGTCACCGATCCAGGCCCGCCCGCCGATCCTCCCTCGTCTCGTGGTCTCTCCCATCGTCCCGTCATCCCACCGGATCAGGGTCACTTCGCCCCGTGTTTCGGTGCGCTTGACCCGAGGCTTGATCACCGTCCCGAGCCTCTCCCCGTGGCGGACCCTCATCCCCTTGCGGAGGACGGGGAGCCCCGGTCCCAGTTGGTCCGTGAGTGGCATGTGCTTCACGTCAAGCCCTCGACGCCTCCAGCGGAACGCACGACGGCGGGCGGAGATGGGCTCGACTCCGAAGTGCTCGGCCACCTCGGCCACGCTCTGGGCCTGATTCCAGACCTCGATGAAGCGGGCGGTCTCTTCTTCTCTCGTCATCGTGTCCTCCCTCCAAACCGGGGCGAGGGCCGAAGCCCCCACCCCGGGCGCGCGGTGTCGGATGGAGAGAGATGCCGCGCGCAAGTCGTCCTAGAACGGGATGTCGTCGCCGTCCGCGAATCCGCCGCCGCTGTATCCGGCTGGCTTCGAGCGGTCCCCCGCGGCGGAGTAGCCTCCCCGCTCCTCGCGGGTCACTCGGCGGAAGGGGCCGTCCACGGCTCGGGCGTTCACCTCGGAGGTGGTGCGCTCCTTCCCCTCCTTGTCCGTCCACACCCTCTGGCTCTCCTCGCCCGTCACGGTGACGAGGTCGCCCTTGGACAGGGCGGTGAGGCAGTAGTCCCCGGTCTTGCCCCAGACGGCGACACGCCGCCATGTGGTGGTCTTCCGGTCCCCGAAGCCCACGGAGTCCGCGAGGTTCAAGATCACGGGTCCCGCGCCTTCCCGCTGGCGCTCGGGGTCTCGCCCGAGGTTGCCGGTGATGATGATCGTGTTGCTCATGTCTCCTCCTTTAGCGGTAGATCCTGATCGTCTCGCTCGTGTCCCAGGAGAACCCGGCGTCCGCCATCTCCTCGGGGTGTTCCTTGTAGTACCGCTTGGCCTCGCTTGTCAGCGTGCGCCGCTCGGTGAACTGCTCGGGCCACTGGCTCGGGTCGGACGGCCCGATCAGAGCCGGAGATCCGGCCCTCTGCATCCTGATCCGCCCCAGGGCGGTCTCGATCGCCACGTCCCGCTCCCCGGTCCGCTGGCGCTCCACCTCGATCAGGGTCGGGAGCACCTCCCGCTTGATCCGATCCACCGCCCGGGAGGCTCGCCGGATCCTGGCGTCCAGGGGTGCCATGAGGGCCTTCTTCGCGGACCGGTGGGACTCCACCTCTCCCTCAACCCTGGCGAGAACGTAGAGAGCCGCCTCCGCCTTCTGGGGCACGTCGGACGCGAGGTCATCCCACCACGCGAGGATCTCCTGCTCTAGAGCCTCGGCCTTGAGGTCTCCTTCGGGGGTCCCCTCCTGGCAGGCGAGAGCCCACCGGGCCTCCAAGTCGAGGACGAACTGGCACTCACTGGCGATCTGGGCTGTGGTCTTGCTCATCGTCCCCTCCTGGCGTTCTCGCGGAGTGCGAAGATCACGGCCTCCCGGCCCGTCTTGCTCCCCATCATGTCCTCGATGCCGAGCCCGGTCGTCTCCTGGACCATGCTCTCAGCCTCCGCCCGGTTGGCCTCATCGGAGAGGTCCCCGAACACATGGATCAGCGCATTCGTGACGTGCTGGACGCTGTACTCAGGCACCCGCCCCGCGGGTGGCCGCGGGCGTCCCTGAGAGCGCCCTTGGGAGCGTCCAGACGGTCCGCTCGCGTTCCCGTCGTCGTCCTCCTGGGCCACGCCACAGATCGCCGCCAGAGAGTACCTCCTCAGGTAACTCACAGCCGATCCAAGGGCTTGTGCCTCGTTCCCACCTCGGACGGTGGCAGTTGTGGCGACCGTGCCACAGTCCAGGCTCCCAGACTCATGGAGGAGGACGGTCTGGATTGTGACCCTCCCGTGCTCGTCGTTCCCTGGCATCTGGACCACCGCGATCCCCTGCTCCGCGAGGGCGGGGATCACCACGTCCCGCACGGCGGCGAGGGACGCGAAGCGGCTCTTGAAGTGGGGGTTGGCCGAGTCCTTCACCACGTTGTCCATCGCGGCTTGGGCTTTGGCGAGGGCGGCAAAGAGCGCCCCCGGGTGTGTCTTGTCTTCCATCTCTCTCTCCTATCAGATGGCGTTTCTACAGTGCGGACCTTCCGTGATCACCGGAAGGCGTCCGAACCTCTGAGGCATCGGTGGACCCGCGAGCCACTCCCGCACCATCTCCTTCTCATGCTCGAAGGCCACGCCCTCCAGAACGGCGAGGACCGTCTGGACCCGCTCCCGCTCCTCGGGGGTTAGCTCCGCGAGGAGGAGGAAGGCGCGCAAGGCGGAGCACAGGTCATCGCGTCTCATCGTTTCTCTCTCCATCGGTGTGAACTGTACACCTACAGGCGAGGGGGTCAAGTGGTGAAGTGGAAAAAAGTCCACCCCACGCCGGGGGCCTCTGGTGTACAGTCCAGCCAGGAGGTGAGAGAGATGCAGATCGAGATCAAGCCAGAGGACGGAGTGGTCCTCCCGCACATCGGCCCGGTTCGAGGCGTGGTGAGCTATGCCCCCGGATACCCGAGCACATATTGGGAGCCAGAAGAGGGTCCAGAGGTGGAGAGAGCGGACCTGATCGACTCCTACGGTCGGCCCCTGGTGTGGGACTCGATGCCGGATGAGATGTGGGACGCGGCATGGTGCGCCTTGGAAGAAGCGGTGAGCGAGATCTACGGGGCGATGTATGACGAGGCCATGACGAGGAGCCTCGAAGATGCATAGCAAGTGTCTACAAGCCGCGGCCCTGTACGGTCCCCGCGCCGCGTGCGGGCCGGAGTGCCTCGTGGTGGAGCGTTACGCATGGGCGATGGGTGCCCGCGGGGAGGCTCTCCCGGAGAAGGTCCCGCCCCTGGCTCGGGAGGCGTGGGAGCACGGGCGGAGGTCCGTGAGGAGGCCGCTTGACCGCAAGCGGATCCCCTGCATAGACTGATCGAGTCCGAGAGGACACACCGCCGAGCGCGGGTTTCGTGAACGCCCCCTCCCCCACTGCTGGCCAGCAATCCGGGGGAGGGCGGCGGAACCCCGCCTCGAAGACGAACCCCGCGCCGCCCACCTACAGGCGAGCGCATGACACCCGCGACAGCGGGAATGGAGAGGTGCGCCGTGAACGAAAACAGAGACGGTATCGAGATGGGCACGGTGATCAACTGCACGGTGGAGCAACTGCTCAACGCCATGTGGGACCACGTCACCGGACACGGAAACGATCCCGTGGCGAGCATCGTGGAGATCCGGGTCCGTTGCGCTGGTGGGCGCGTCGTGGTCTTCCGCGACGACGAGAAGGCAGAGGTCCACGGTGGCTGACGTTCAGCCAGACCGGGCGATGCCGGTCCACCGGGACCTCTTCGCGGTCCTCAACAATGCCGACCTGACCCCGAGCGAGTTCCGTATGGTCCTCGCGCTGATCCGCGCCTCCTGGGGCTGGGGAAAGACCACGACCGAGCACAGGTTCTCCCATGCGGTGATCGAGTCCTTGACCGGGATCCGCGATCGGAAGCAGCGCAAGCGAGCCTTGGACGGCCTCAGGCGGAAGGGCGTGATCGTCCTCGTCCGTGAAGCTGACCCGCGCGCCTCCAGGCCCGCCGAGTGGGCTCTGGTCAAGGATTACGATTCGTGGGACTGCGCCCCGCTCGGGTGCCCCATATGGAGACAAGCCCCCGGGGGTGCGGAGCCCCCCGGGGTGGAGAGCCCCCAGGGGCACGAAGCCCCGCATGGTGTAGCCCCCCCGGGACCCCCGGGGTGCGGAACCCCCCAGCCCCCGGGGGTGCGGAACCCCCCACATGAAGCACAAGAAGAAGCACAAGAAGAAGCACAAGACTTGAACGTCGGCGGAGCGCCGACCCTGTTTCCGATGCCGAAGGCTAAAACGGCGGCTCAGGTTCGGGCAGAGCAGGCGGAGACGCTGATCGCCCGGTGGCATGAACTCGCCAAGACTCGGCGGTCCAAGGGCTCGAAGGCTGACGGACTGAGGCTCTCTAGTGCGAAGAAGGCGATCCAGGCCCACGGCTACGAAGCGATCGCGGAAGATCTGGAGGCTCTCGCCGTCGATGAGTGGTGGCGGGGGAAGAACGACCGAGGATCCGACGCATTCAAGGTCAACGGCCCAGAGGCCATGTGGGGCTTCAACTCCGAGTACAAGCGGAACACGCTGATCAAGCGGCTGGACAAGAGGGCGAGGGGCGTCCTCTCCGCTCCAAGCGTCCCCTCGGTCAAGGTCGAGCGGTGGTGGCGGGAGGTTGACGGGCACGCCCAGAAGGCGCGGGGCGACATCGACACTCTCCGCGTATTGGGTCAGATCCAGACGTTCGATCAAGCCCTGGACTACATCGCCCGCCAGGAGGGAGCGCCCTCGGTCCAAGCCCTTCGTCCCATCGTGGCGCGGTGGTGGGAGGATCAGCGGTGATCATCTCGGACAAGATCCCCCACGACGTGGGAGCGGAGCGGGCTTGCCTCGGGGCGGTCCTGATGTCACCGGACACGCTCTGGGACCTACAGGCCCAGGGAGTGGTCCCGGAGTCGTTCTACTCCGAGCCCCATCGTCTGATCTGGCGGACCTATCTGGAGTGCTCCCAGGCGAACGAGCCGATGGATCCGGTGGGAGTGGCTGGACGCCTGGAGCGGGCGGGGATGCTCGACAAGATCGGCGGGTACCCGTATCTCGTCGGCCTCCTGGGCTCCTGTCCGATGACCTCGGAGGTGGACAAGTACGCAGCCCGCGTCCTCATGGACGCCCGAGCCCGCGCCCTGATGACCTCGTGTGTGATGGCTCACGCCAACCTGAGCCGGGGCGGGGACTTCGAGGGAGCGGCCAAGATGCTCGGGGACACCATCGAGGAGGGCTCTCCCAAGCCCCCCACGTGCTCTCCCGTCTCCGATACGGCCCACCGGGTGGTGGACCGGCTGATCCGCGACGAGCCGGGGGCTCAGGCCCTCCCAACGGGGATCCGCGAGCTAGACGAGGAGCACGGACGGCTGATCGTGCTCGGGAAGGTGATCCTCATCCTCGGAGCGTCCGGTTTGGGGAAGTCCGCCCTCATGGGCCAGCTAGCGAAGGGACTCGCCGCCAACGGTCATCCCGGGTGCCTGTTCGGTCTGGAGATGACCCGGGACGAGTACATGGAGCGGGACCTCGCGAACGAGGGCCGGATCAGTTACAGCCGGATCCAGCACGGAAGCCTCACGGACGAGGAGAAGGCGATCTTGGTCGGAGCCCACGAGCGGATCGACCGGCTCCCGTATTGGGTGGACGACGACCTCCCGACCATGCCCGAGATCTACGCCAGGACCCGCCGAGGGGTCAGGACCGAGGGCTGGCAGTGGATCGGGATCGATCACGCCCACATCGTCCCCGCCTCCGACGACAGGATGACCGAGCCCGAGCGGATCTCCGAGATCGCGGAGTACGCCCAGAGGATCGGGAAGAAGTGCGGGGTGGCCGTGATCCTGTGCGTACAGATGAACTCCGACGTTAAAAAGCGGACCGACAAGCGGCCCAAACTCGGAGACATCGACTATGGGAAGAAACTCGTTCAGGCGGCGTCCACCGCTCTCGGGCTCTACAGGGACGATTACTACAACCCTGAGTCAGGCGTGAAGGGACTGGCGGAGGTGTCGATCCTTAAGGCCCGGTTCGGACGCCTGGGGCGGGCCAAGATGAGGTGGCGGGGAGAGTTCCAGAGGTTCGATCCGGTCGTGGGCTGATCGTGGTGCGTCTCGCCTTTTTCGGAAAAAGCGCGCTATCCGCTTGTGCTGGGATGAGGCTTGTCCTATAAATAATCCAACGGGGGGCAACGAAGCCCCAAGGAGAGAGACCATGACCAACGCCGACATCGCGACCCGAGACCTCATCGCCGCCATCCGCACCGCCGTTGCCGCGCCCAAGGGATGCGCCTTCAACTCGGTGAGCCGCTACATGGCCGAGGCGGACTACCTCCTCGCCAACACCGACCTCAACACGGACGCCGCGCGCCGTCGCGCCGGGAGCATCCGCCGCGCCGTGGAGACCAACGTCGCTCTCTACGCCTAACCACTCCAGCGCCCCGCCCGGGGCCTCGTACCGGGCAAGGAGGAGACATGGACACCGCCACCGCTCGCGGAATCTTCCGCACCTACATCACCGAGGCCGCGTTCTACGCCCGGTCCCTGCGCTCCCAGCGCAACCCCTCCACCCGCCTGTGGCTCGCCACGCGGGTCCACAAGTACCGGACCCTGGCCCGAGAGGCCGCGCGGGACCTGTAGGAGGGGCGGCTGACCGCTACACGGCTCGCCTTTTTCAAAAATAGTTCGATATGCGCTTGCGCTGAGAATCACCCGGGCCTATAAATAGTCCAACGGGGGGCAACGAAGCCCTAGAGGAGAGAGACCATGTACCCCAGCTTGACCGGATACGACGCCTGGAAGACCGCGACCCCGCCCGAGGGCGCGTGCGAGCACTGCGACCACGTCTACTGTCCCGAGGTGTGCGAGGTGTGCGGCGAGTGCCTCCACGCTGGAGACTGGACGGAGGTCCAGGGGCACGAGGTTTGCGCCTCGTGCGTCGAGGGCGGGTGCCCGACCCAGGACTACCAGCCGTGCGAGGTGTGCGGCGAGTGGGCCACCCTCAAGATCGGCTCCGTGACGATCTGCACCATGCCCGAGTGCGACACCCACAAGCGGCGGGAGGCTTGACCATGAGCAACGAAAACCATCACCCACGCTGCGCCACCCTGATCGACAGCGTGCTCCGCTGCACCTGCGCCCAGGAGGACGCCTGGGACGACAAGATGGCGGAGGAGGAGGAGATCCTTAGCTGGGTGCCCTGCGACTGCCATCGGGGGTGCGAGCGATGCGGCGGCGAAGGGTACGTCTACGAATGAGCCGGGCGATCTTGACCAACCTGCGCCCCTTCGGGGGCTCCTTCCGAGCCACGGCCACCCTCCTCCCCGGAGGACGCCACGAGGTGGCCCTGGAGGCCCGAGCGGGGCGCGTGTTCCTGGCGAAACCATACCCCGAAGGGCTCGGGGGCTCGGGCTTGTACGACCTCTCCACGGCCCTCCACCGTCTCAGGCTGGACCCCTCGGACACGCGGCCCCGGTACGTCTGGGCTTGCGGACACGAAGAGCCGGACCGGTGGTCCGTGGTGGTGGACCTGGGGCGGAAGTGCCCCGGGTGCATGGCCGAGGACAAGACCCGAGAGGCGGGCGGACGGGATCTGTTCGGGGAGGGCGTGCGAGCCCTGCACGATTAGAGCGCCCAGGACGCCGCCAGAGCGCGTTTCAGGGCTCGACCCTTGCCGGGGTATGCCTGGAGGTGGAAAGCGCACGAGAGCGGCTCTCAGGCGTCCCGGATATTTTCTTCTCTTTTTCTCTCTTTTCCACTTGCGCCGTGATGGGCGGGTCTAGTACAAATAGTCCAACGGCGGGACACAACGTCCCAGAGGAGAGAGACCATGACCCACGAAGCCCGATACTCCATCCGCGGAACCAACGGACACAACGCTGACGATCTGACGCTTTACGAAGCGGCCAAGGCTCTGATCGCAGCGCGGAAGGATGAGGCCCTGACCGACGCGAGCCACATCCGCCGCGGTGGCCGCCCGGTGGCTTTCTTCTGCGAGTGGCTGAACGTGGTACGCCCGATGTACAAGGCCCTCACGGAGGAGGCCGAGGTCATCGCGGTGTGGGAGATGGGGAGCTAGATCGGACCGGGGGTTCCTGGGCTCACTTCGAGCCTCGGCACCCCTCGCGGACGGCCTCTCGGACCGTCTCCCGGAGCGGGACGCCGTGCTCTCGGGACCGCTGGATCAGCCTCTCAAGGTCGCGCGGATCTGCCAGGACGCCGAAGGCGACCTCCCGGATCAGGGTCTGCTCGGAGCACCGGGAGCCGGATCTCATGGCGGGGACACGGAGGCCCCTCTCACGGAGGAACGCCAGCGCGTCCGCGATCATGGCGTTCTCGTCGTCGGTCTGGCCCCGCTCCTGATCCGCCCCGTATAGCGTGAGTCTGATGTCTCGCTTCATGCGACAAATGTACAGCCCAACCCTTGACCGGTCAATGTGTGTCCCTGTACTGTACACCCCGACCCGTGGAGGACCGAGACCCTGATGGATGACGACGACCGGGAGAAGCTATCCGAGGCCCTGGGGAGATCCCGCGGATGCTCGATCACGCTTGCGCTCGATCCGCACGAGGCGGAGGCCCTCCGAGAGTGGCGGGACCGGTGCTGTATCGGGTGCGGCCACTTCTACGTGGGCGGGATCAACTGCTCGCGGTGTGGAGAGCCTGGGGAGCCCCTAGAGAGGCCCCAGGACGGCCAACGGTCGGACGCCACGGCCCTGGCCCTTGGGCTGGAGGTCATGGGGATCGGAGGGGACGGATGATCCCCCGGGACTGGATCAACCTGTGGCGGGACGAGGATCACATCGTCCTGGAGGCGGTGATCGAACTCGGCGGAGGTCCTCTCTTGGCGATGGAGGTAGCGGGCCACTGTGAGATCGAAGCGGAGCGAGTGTGGCAAGCCCTGAGACGGCTCGTCTGGCGGGGTGTCCTCCAGTACGGGCCAGCCCTGAGAAACCGCGCCCGGTGGGAGCTATCCCGCGAGACGCGGCGACGACTTGAGGAGATGGAGGAGAGAGCATGAGGCACGAAGCGAGGATCACCGTCTGCTCGGTCATGCGGGACCTGAGCATGGACGCGGGGAGCGACACCGGGAAGCGTGTCGCGTGGTCGGCGGGCTCCCGGGTGCGGGATATGTGGGAGGCGGAGCACGACCGACGCCCCGAGATGCGTCTGGTCCAGAAGACCAGCGGCAGCGGGACGCATGACAAGGCCGTCTATCCCGAGTCATGGCGGGGGCGGATCGAGGAGGCGATCTACACCGCCGAGGTGGAGGTAGGCGCGGTGCCTGATCCGCGTCAAGTGGGCTTGTTCGGGTGATGCTCCAGGCACACCACGGCGATGGGCTCGCGATCTACCCGACGCTCCCCTCCGACGCCTACACGCTGATCGTCTCGGACGGCGCTTATGGGATCGGCGGGTTCCCAGGGGATCCGAAGTCCCCGAAGGGTCTGGCGGAGTGGTACCGGCCACACCTCGAAGCGTGGGACCGTCTAGCGGCCCCGTCGTCGTCGCTCTACTTCTGGTGTACCCCCGAGGGGTGCGCGCGGATGCTGCCGGTGGTTGAGGAGTACGGGTGGCGGTTCTACTCGTCGGTTCGGTGGCACAAGGGCATGGCGGCGCTTGCCGGTCGGCTTGACTCTGAGGCAATCCGAGGTTGGCCGGTATCGTCGGAAGACTGCTACTTCTTCGTCCGCGAAGCCGTGGATATCAGCGCGCTCGCGGCGCAAGGGGTCGCGCCAGGGCATGACGGACTCGCGCACAAGTCACTAATCGAAGCGGCGGGGGCGGACGAGCGGAACACGGTGAGGACGTTCCTCCGCGCGGAGTGGATGGAGCGCGCGGGGTTGACCATCGGAGACGCGACGGATCGCGCCTATCGTTCGTCGGCCTCGCACTACTTCACACGCTCCCAGTGGGCGTTCCCGACGTGGGAGGGGTTCTCAGCCCTTGCCGCCTACGCCCGCGAGCACGGACCACCGACCGAGCGCCCCTACCTCGTGACCGAGGACGTGTGGGCACGACGCGGCGGGCTCCGGGAGTCGTACGAGGCTCTCCGGGAGTCGTACGAGGCTCTCCGGGAGGAGTACGAGGCTCTCCGGGAGGAGTACGAGGCTCTCCGCTACCCCTTCACCCTTCCGCAAGGCGTGACCGACGTGTGGAGCGCGCCACCTGTTAGCGCCAAGCGGCGGCACTCATGCGCGAAGCGACCCGAGCACATCGAGCGGATCGTGAAGGCGAGCAGCCGCCCGGGGGATCGCGTTCTAGAGCCATTCGGCGGCGGGGCTCCGGTCTTGCGGGCGTGTCAGAAGTTGGGCCGGTCTTGCGATTCGATCGAGCGGGTGGAGGAGTGGCACCGCTGGGCTCTGGCGATCTTGGGAGATCACGGCGCGGTGGCCGAGCCTGGGATCCTCCCGGGCCAAGGGAGCCTGTTCGGATGATCCAGATCCGGCACACGGGCGCGGAAGACCTGATCGCATCGCTAGCTCCGGGGAGCGTCTCGGGCGTGATCGCAGATCCGCCCTGGGAGTACGGCAACACCACCACCGGAGGGAGCGGGACATCGTCCGCCGCCCACCTGTACCAGACCGGGTCCGACGCCTGGATCGCCTCGGTCCTCGCCTCGTGCTGGCCCTTGTGCGGACCCTCCGCCTACCTCGCGATCTGGTGTACGTGGCCGAAGCTGTCCGAGTGGTTCGCCGTCCACCACCTGATCCCCTGGCGATACGTCACGGGCGGAGCGTGGACGAAGGACGGGGGCTTCGGGATGGGGTACCACCATGCCGGGGACTCGGAGATCTGGCTCCTGTACGTCAAGGGCTCCCCCAGGCCAGCGGACGGACGCCAGAGCAACGCGATCCACGCCCCCAGGCTCGGACACTCGGAGAAGCCCCAGGAGGCCCTCGATCTGCTCGTGCGGACCGTCGCCCCGGAGGGCGGGCTGATCCTCGATCCGTTCGCCGGGGAGAGCGCCTCCCTGGCCCGGTGCTGCCTCCGACTAGGCCGGGAGTATGTGGGGGCGGAGATCGACGCGGAGAGGCACCAGAGGGCGCTCAGGAGGCTCTCAGGCGAGAGCGCGGAGCAGGCGCGGATGAGAAACCAGATCGCGCTATTCGGGGGCACCTGATCACACGCGAGCGGTGAGGAGTGTGGGCACATGGCAGGGAAGCCAGCGGAAGAGACAGTCACGCGGAGGCATAAGGTCCTCGCTCAGTACCTCTCACCGGGAGGGCTCGGGAAGCACAACTCCGCCGAGGTGGCGCGGGCTCTCAGGGTCTCCGAGCGGACCCTATGGCATGACCTCAAGGTGGTGCGGGAGCAATGGGCCAAGAGCGGCGCTCCTGTCCACCCGGACGCGGCCACAGTCCACGCCAGGATCGGCGCGGCCCTGGATGTGGCGTGGGGGCTTGTCAGGGAGGGAGAAGACGCGGAGACGGCTCTGAAGGCCCTGGATCGGGTCTACAAGGGGATCGACCTCCAGGCGCGCGTCTCGGGCGTCTACGCCCCGGAGAAGGTGGAGCACACCGTAGGAGAGACGGCGGGGATCAACCTGACGCCGGAGGATCTGGCGTGGTTCGCGCACTGGCGGGAGCGGTGGGAGGAGCTATGCGAGAGGCGGGAGGCGGGGACGCTCACGGAGATGGAGCGCCACGCCCTGGACGTGTTCGAGGCGGGGTTGTGAGCGAGAGGTGTCCTCTCTTCGTCGAGCTATGCGCGGGGCTCGCGTCCGTCTCGCTCATGCTCCAGGGCGGCAAGTACGCGCGCCCGCCTGTCTCGCGGATGGGCAATAAGCACGGCTATGGGCTCGCGCTGCTCCGCGTCATGGGCCTGCGACCGGGGCAGGGTGCCGAGCGGTACTTGTGGGCAGAGCCCGACCCGGGATGCCGCGCCCTGCTCCACGCCTACACCGACCGCGAGTTGATGCAGGAGGCGGCGCGCATCATCCGGTCGTGGAAGGACGAGGAGCCGCGCGCGCTGTGGGAGCGGCTGCGGGCCGAGGGTCCGATACGGGTAGGGGAGGCGCGGGAGGTGGCGCGGCATTCAGCACTGGCGCAGTGGTCATACCGGAGGTGTGAGCCGGATAGCGGGTGGTGTTCGGTGCATGTGCCGCAAGGCGAGGAGGCCATCATTGAGGGCGGCAGGAAGCCGGCGCGGAACATTGCGACTGATTACGCAGCCGCCCCCACCCTCCCCGCCACCGTCACCCCCGACGCGCGAGCGGTAGACCCGAGGGAGGTGGCGCGCTTTAACCTTGTCGCTGCTTGGTGCGCGCAAGGCGACGTCAACGCGCCGGGCTATCGCGGCCCCGGTGGGAACCTAGGCGACTTCGGCGGGCCGTTGCTTTGTGCGTCGTCAATGCCAAACCGCATGGAGTCGCCGCCGACCCTCCCCGCCACCGTCACGCCCGACGCGCGAGCGGTAGACCCGCGGGAGGTGGCGCGGTGGTCCCTGGGGGAAGCGTGGACGAACTCTGGGCGATACATGGGGCCTGACCGCCCCTCCTCGTGCCATGCAGAGGGATGGGTTGCAAGCATTGAGAGGGCTGGACTTGCGAGGAGGTTTGACGCCGCCCCAGAAGTTCCCGCCACCCAAGCCCCCGACGCGCGAGCCATCGAGCCCGCCGACCTCCCGCCCGGGACGGTCGTATTCATCGACCCTCCCTACGTCGGCACGACCGGCTATGGGAACGACCTCCCGCGCGAGGACGTGGTGGAGATGGCGCGGAGGTGGTCCGAGGCGGGGGCGCGCGTCTACATCAGCGAGGCCGAGCCCATCGGGGCGCTCGTGGCCGAGGGCTGGCAAGCCGTGGAGATCACGAGTCAGCGGGTGGGGCAGAGGAGGACGTTCAGCAAGCAACAGCGCGAGTGGGTCACGTGCTCGGAGGATCCAGCCTGGAGGCCACCGGTACAGGTCGGCCTTTTCTGAGGCCCCGAGCGGGAGCGAAGGGGGCAAAAAGGGAGCCGCGAGGATCCTCTATACGACCTCGGGCGCAAGTCCGCGGAAACACTAGGATCAGGGGGGTCCGTTTTCTTGGCGTTGTGCGTACAAAACAGCACCCTCTACTGTACACACGCCAGGAGGTGCGATGGTTGAGCGATTCCACATGCGAGTCTCCGAGGAGTGGCGGGAGGTCGTCTCAGGGGCGGCGGACCGTCTGGGGTGCTCTGTATCGGCCTATGTGGCCTCCGCGGCCCATGACGTGGCCGAGGGCCTAACGATCCCCGCCGAGAGGCTCAGGGAGGCGATCTCGCTCATCGAGGACGCTCAGAGCTATTCGATGGGGAGGCGAGCACGGCGGACCCTGGACGACGTGATCCACGTCCTCCTGGCGGCGATGGACGGCGAGCACCCCTAAACGCTCGACGCCTCGCCTTTTTCGCTTTTCTTTCGTTTTCCGCTTGCGCCCGAATG
>CAZKSP010000043.1:0-13532 GCA_964555385.1 uncultured Chitinophagaceae bacterium | reverse complement strand
AATTCGGCGACGCCAAGAAGGAGGACATTGTTCGGGCCGAGCCGAATATTGACTTGTTCTTAAACACCCATGCCTTCCGCGTGCAAACGGCTGCTGATGGTGGTCGCATTGAGGCGGTCACCTGCCTCGATACCCGCACCAGCCGTGAGTTCCGGTTCACTGGCCGGTTCTTCTGTGACGCCACGGGCCATGCCACGATTGGTCATCTTGCGGGGGCCGAAACTGTGATTGAGCCCAAGGGTCGGATGGGCATGAGCAACATGTGGGCCTGGGACGAGGCGGACGCGGCCCGGAATTTTCCCGAGACGCCCTGGGCGCTGCCCCTGACGATGGCCGACTTTCCCTATCCTCGTGACCACCACGGCCAGTGGTTCTGGGAAAGCGGCTTTGATAAAGATCCGCTGGCCGATGCCGAGGGCATCCGCGACTGGAATCTGCGGGCGGTCTTTGGCGCTTTCAACGCCATGAAAAACGGCGATGGGGCGGCCGAGCACCAGGCCGCCTTTCTGACGTGGGTAGCCTACATCGGCGGTCCCCGGGAGAGTCGTCGGATTCTCGGAGATGTGGTGCTGACCCAAGAAGACATTGTGGCCAAGCGAGACTTCCCTGACGGCTGCGTCCCCTCCACCTGGTCCATCGACCTGCACTATCCCAAGGAGCAGTACGCCAAGAAGTTTCCCGACAACCCCTTCATCTCGATCGCTGTCCACGATCGACGGGTCGATCGTAGCTTCGGCTACCCTGTGCCCTACCGCTGCTTTTACTCGCGGGACATCGAAAACCTCTTCATGGCTGGACGCTGCATTTCAGTCACTCACGAGGCCCTCGGCACGGTTCGCGTGATGAAAACCTGCGGCATGATGGGCGAGGTCGTCGGCAAGGCCGCCAGCGTGGCGGTCAAGTATGGCACCACCCCACGAGGTGTTTATGACGACCACTGGCCTGAAATGGACGAACTGCTGCAATTGCCAGGCAGGGCCCGCCGGGCCAACCCCACGGCGCCAATTGACATTCCGGCCGACGCTCTTCCCCTCGCTGGCCCCAATGGCCCAGCGACCGGAATCGACCCCATGAAAATTGCCGAAGCCAAGGGCGCGGTGGTCGTCGATGATCGCGAGGCCAAAAAAGCAGGCAACTGGACCGAGGGGCACGGCCTGCGGGGCTACGTTGGCTATGGCTATATCTACGCCAGCTCTGGCAGTGGCGCGTCGGCAACGTTTGAACTGCGGGCACCCGCGACCGGCAGCTACGATGTATTAGTCGCCTGGCAACCGCACGAAAACCGGGGCACGGCTGTGCCGGTCTCAGTCGAAGCGGCTGAGTCTCGTCTCAAAGCAACAGTGAATATGCGGCAGCGGCCACCCATTGACGATGGGTTTGGCTCAGCCGGCCGGCTGACGCTCCAGAAGGGTGAAAAGTGTGTGGTCGTGATCGGCACCGATGGTGCCGGTGGCCTCGCCCATGCCGACGCCGTGCTGCTCGTTCCGGCGGGCTGATTGAAATCAGCCTGCTGGAACCACCGGCCTCAATTCCAGACCGTCCTCGGTGACTGGATAGAGGGCCTGCTCGGCATCGAGCGCAGCAATCATTGCTTTCGTCATCTGCCTGAGCATTGCTGGCTCGATGTCGGCCAGATTCTGCTTTTCGTAGGGATCGTCCCGTAGGCGAAAGAGTTCATAGCGGACCTTCGCCGGGTTTTGATCCGGCAGGTAGTGGTAGATGAGTTTCCAGTCACCGTCTCGGAAAGCAGTGAAGTAGCTGCTGCGATGGCTATGTGGAAAATGCATCAGAAACCGCTCAGGCCGTTTGGGGTTTTGCTTCCCAGTAAACTGAGCGGCAAGATCGACTCCATCGATTGGGTGATTGGCCGGGGGTTGAAGCCCAGCCAGGGCCAACACGGTCGGATAGATGTCCATTACCGTCCCTAGTTGCTGCTGGATGGCGCCGGCTGCAATCGGCAGCTGCTGCTGCCAGGGGTTGGCGGGGTCGGGCTTGGCCCAAGCGGCGATGAAGGGCACCCGCATGCCGCCCTCATAGTGGGTTCCCTTCTTGGCACGCAGGGGAAACGAACTGGCATGGTCGTGGGTTGGCCCAAGGGGCGCATCGCTGCCGTTGTCGCCAAGAAAGAGCACCAGCGTATTTTCGGCAATGCCGAGCTGATCGAGGTGGTCAAGCAGGTCACCGAGGCTCTTGTCCATGCCCTCAATCAGCGTGGCGTAGGCCTGAGCATTTTTCGGCTTTCCTGAATCCTTGTAGTGGTCCGCGAATCGGGGGTCATTCTGGAAGGGTGCATGAACTGCATAGTGGGCAAAGTCAAGAAAGAACGGCGTTCCATCGGCGACGGCCTGGCTGATCTGCGCGTTTGCCTCTTGGGTCAGCGCCTCAGATAAAAAGGTTTCGCTACCGTGGTACTTATCGAGATGGGGCACGGCTCTGCTTTTGTTGCCCTTCAGATGTCCGTAGCCGTCTTTACCGTAGTAGCTGCCGGGCTGGCCCCAGGAGCAGCCGGCGATGTTGACATCAAAGCCGAGGTTGTCAGGCCATTCCGATGGTTCTCCACAGGGGCCAAAGTGGGCCTTGCCCACAAAAACGGTACGGTAGCCAGCAGTCCGTAGAACCCCAGGCAGTGTTGTGGTCGCATCCTGCACACCGATCCACTGCCAATCGGGCGGGCCGAATGGCCCCCGATTGTTTTCTTCTGATCGAATCCACTGGGTCACGCGGTGCCGAGCCGCATTTTGACCAGTCAGAATCGAAGTTCGCGTTGGCGAACAGACGCTCATGGCATAAAAGGTGCTAAAGCGAACACCTCGGCTGGCCAGCCGTTCCATGCTGGGGGTGCGGTAAAAATCATTGAGAGGATACCGCCTGGGGGCTCCGTCAGCGTCAGTCAGAAACGGCACCGAGGTGTCGAGTGGCCCCATGTCATCAACGAGAAACACAATGATGTTTGGTCGATCAATTGCAGTCGCTGACACGCCATTGGCTGGTGACAACAAAAGCAAGACACAACCAAAAAAGGCCGCTACCAACATGCGTTTACCGAGGGATTTCATGGGTTTCCTCCCGAAAAGAGTGACGAAAGCACACGTTAGACTAATCCCATGGCGGCCGGCTGGCGACCCTGCCAGGTGCTGTTCGCTCATTCCCGCGATTGCTGTCCCAACGAGTGCCTGGTTATGCGGCTTCTGATTCACAGTGTGCGAGTGGCTGTTGTGGTCGCTCTGGCGCTGCTGGTCCACCGTGGGCACCAGCAACCGGTATCTACTGCCGCCACGCAGGGTCTGAAGGCGACTGCTGTCGCCAGCCTCCAGCGATTCCTGCCAGAAGTGGCCGCGATCGGTGGCGGCTCTCCTGCCGTTGAAGGTGGTTACAAACTCCTTGATGACCAGGAAAACGTCGTCGGCACCATATTGCAGACATCTCCAGAAGGCGACGCTGTCATCGGGTTTTCCGGCCCCACGAACCTGCTCCTGGTCTGTGATAGAGACCTGCGTGTAGCCGGCATCTCGCTGCTCTCCAGCAGTGATACCCGCGACCATGTGGCAGCCGTTCTGCGTGATGAGACATTCTGGCAGCAGTTCATTGGCCGGTCACTCATTTCACTGGTGGAACAACAGCAACCAGCCGTTACCACGGCCTCGGCTACCCTTACCAGTCTGGCGATTGCCGAAGCCATTAGCCGCCGACTTGGAGGCAGTGCCGGCCGCAGTCGCTTTGCCCAGCCACCGACACTCGCCGACCTGCAAACAATTTTTCCCGCTGCCACGCGTGCAGAAGTTGACCCCGGCGAGCCATCTGTCAGCAGACTCTACGATGCCGAGGACATTCCGCTTGGCTGGAGTCTGCGGACCAGCCCGGCGGCCGACCGCGAGATCGGCTACCAGGGGCCGACCGATACGGTGGTCGGCTTTGACTCCTCCGGCCGGGTCTGCGGACTGCTGGTCTTGGCCAGCTTCGACAACGAGCCATACGTCGGGTATGTGCGTGACGACTGGTCGTTCCGCAAGCTCTTTGCCGGGCTGACATACGCTGAGCTGGCGGGTGCCGCCTCGGGACTCGCTGATGTCGAGGGAGTCAGCGGTGCCACAATGACCAGCCAGGCTGTTGCTCGCGGCATCGTCGCGGCTGCCACTGCCGAAGCCGCCAGAAGAACGCAAAGAAATCGTACGCTTACCACTGAACTGGCCGCGTGGGCAACCAGCGTCGAAGGCCCCCAGTGGGGAGCATTGGCTGTTATCGCTGTCGGTCTGGTGACGGGCTACAGCCGTCTGCGTGGCCGCCGCTTTGGCCGGCTGATCCTGCCCGTGGTCACGCTTACCTATCTTGGCTTCGGTGCCGGGGCGGTGCTTTCCCAAGCCCAGCTCTGGGGCTGGGCCGCAGCCGGCCTGCCGCGCGGAGCGACCGTGCTGCTCTTCCTGACAGCCGTGGCACTCGTTGCACCAGTAACGAGTGGGCGGAATGTCTATTGTGCCCATCTCTGTGCCCATGGGGCGGCCCAGCAGCTGCTGGCCAAGGCGATCCGTCCTCAACGGCGGCGGTGGCTGGCCCCGTGGCGACGGGGGCTGGTGGTAGTGCTACGGCGGATTCACTGGCTGCCGGCGGTGCTGTTGGCCCTCGCGGCGGTGACCACGATTTTTGGGCTGCCAGTATCACTCGTCGATCTTGAACCTTTTGACGCCTACGTGCCAGCAGTTGCCGGCAGCGTCGCGTTGATGCTCTTCGTCGTCAGCCTGCTGGCCAGTTGCCTCTCGCCAATGGCCTACTGCCGGCACGGCTGCCCAACTGGGGCCTTGCTTGAGCAGTTACGGCTCCATGGCCGCAGTGACCGGGTGAGCTGGCGGGATGGGCTGTTGGGCCTCTGCCTGCTAGCGGCATTCGCCGCCAACTTCTGGCCGGAGGTTTTTACGCCATGATTCGCTGTATCAGCGTGGGCAGCCTCTGCGTACTGCTGACTCTGCTGTCTCGTGTTGCCGGGGCTGCCGAGCCATCAATGTTTGCCGGACCAGCCATGGGGACCACCTACCGGGTGACGCTTTCGCGACCGCTCACCAGGCAACGTCTTGGTCAGCTTCATCGTGAGACAGACCGGCTGCTTGCGAGTCTGGATAAGCAGCTAAGCACCTGGCGGCAAGACTCTGACGCCACCCGATTTAATGCCGCCGAAGCCGGCGAGTGGGTCGACGTCGGTGTGGATCTGCTCAGGGTGGTGCTGATTGGGCAACAAATACACCGTCAGACTCATGGCCGGTTCGACATCACTGTCGCCCCCCTGGTTCGCTGGTGGGAAAGCCGATTGCCCCCCCACAAGCCCAGTGCTCAGGCCGACGCCCTGCTCAACGTGGACCCGCCCCGGGACCTCCTCGCTCAAATCGGCAGCACATTTATCGAATCTCGACCGGCAAGCGAGCACCACCCGGCCGCCATTCGCAAGCTTGCCCCTGGGGTGCAGATCGACCTTTCGGCGATCGGGCCCGGCTATGCCGTTGACCAGATCGGGGAACGATTAGTGACCCTGGGATCGGTGAATCAGCTCGTTGAGCTAGGTGGTGAGGTACGAGCCTGGGGCCGTCGTGATGACGGCAGCCCCTGGCGAGTGGCCATCCAAAGCGTCGGTAGCGGTGGCCCCCCAGCACAGTCGATCGAACTGGCCGATGGGATGGCCGTAGCCGTGGCTGCGTCGATCAATGGGCGGCCCGTCATCGATCCTCGCACAGGGCGGCCGGGCCAAAGAGAACAACTCGGTGATCTCATCATCTATGCCGACAGTTGCGCGACGGCAGATGCCCTGGCGACAGCAGCGCTGCTGCCAGAATGAATCGCACGCAACCTATTTGCGCGGCGTTTGCTGCTTAGCGACCAAAGATCTCAACGTCATCAACCCAGGCTTCACGATTGACCGCCAGCCGAATTCGTCGCTTGGTGGGATGCCCGATGCCCTCCGACGTGAACGAACCTGCCTTCGTTCCATCAATCGTCACCGTCATCATGGGGCCATCTATCCTGATCTCAACGTCATGCCACTGATCCGCTGTGAGCGACAGAGGAAATTTTTTCTCTTTCGTTGCCAAGAGTTTCCGATCTGCGTCCGTCAGCGTCTTGCTCTTGCTTTTCTCCCGCAGGTCAAGCCGCATCCGGCCTGTCTTGAGGTCGCGGATTTCAAGTGAGTCCAAGCGGATTCGCGGCATACAAATGTGGCCCGCGTGAACCGTCTTTTCCTGCATGTCGGCAATGTTGACGCCGAGGTCATCGCCCTTGCCCAGCTTCACCCGCAGCCGGATGACAGCGTCATCAAATTCGACGTCCTGGGTTACAGAGACTCCATGGTCTGCGACGTCAGCCATCTTGATGAACATGGCGTTGTCACGAAGAAAAACCTGCTTGACACCCTGTGCTCGTGACTTGCTGTTGGTCCCCCAGTTGTTTCCCGGATTTTCAATTGCAGGACTGGCGTCCGTCCGATTGAAGGAATCTTGAAAAAGTGGCTTCGGAAACCCCTCGGGAGCAGCTGCAAACAGGCCGCGAACCGGCAGGCCCACCGTTGCGAACAGCCCGATGCTAAAAACCACGTGCGGTATCAATCGGTAATGATGCATAATCAGGTTTCTCTCCAATCCATGGGTGGACATTCTTTTGGCGGGCCGTTTTTCATCCCAATCATAGGATCATATTGTGAACGTTTCTTTTCGATGTTGGAAATCCCCCTTCGTGGCTGTGCGGGCAGTAGCCACTGCCTGTGCCGTTGCATTTGCCGCCGGAGGGCCGGCTCGCTTTGCCACAGCGGAAACAGCGACAGTGGACTTCGGTCCTGGTGTCACTGCTGAGTCCTACAAGCAGGCCTCAGGTGACGACCTCCTGATCTACCGCTTTCAGCCGGCAACGCATGATGCAACGAAGGACAGGCAACCAGCCGCGGTTTTTTTCTTCGGTGGGGGTTGGACCGGAGGCAGTGTCCAGCAGTTTGAACAGCATGCCCGCTATCTCGCCGGTAGGGGGATGGTGGCATTCGTGGCGGACTACCGCGTGAAGAGTCGTCAGGGAACTGGGCCAGATGCCTGTGTCGCCGATGGGAAGTCGGCGGTCCGTTGGATCAGAGCAAATGCGGACCGGCTTGGTGTAGATCCAGACCGCATTGCAGCGGGGGGCGGTTCTGCTGGGGGCCATGTGGCTGCTGCCACCGGTATTTGCGATGGTCTTGATGACCCGGCGGACCCCCAGCCAGCAATAAGCTCCAAGCCAAACGCCCTGCTCTTGTTCAACCCGGTCTACGACAATGGCCCTGAAGGTTGGGGGCACGACCGGGCAAAACCATGGTTTCCACAGATTTCTCCGGCGCACAATATCTCCGCCGATGACCCACCCACAATTGTCTTTCTGGGCGGTAATGATGCATTGATTCCCGTTCCAACAGCAGAGCGTTTCGATGCGTTGCTGCAGGACGCTGGCGTGCAATCAGAGCTTTGGGTCTATCCCAACCAGCCGCACGGCTTTTTCAATGAGTCAAAAAGTCGGACCTCTTTTGTTGACACGGTCTTGCGAATGGATGCGTTTCTCGTGTCGATCGGCTGGCTGGATGGTGCGGCGGACCGACAAGCGCTGCGAGGGCTGCTGAAAGACCCGCTCCAGCCACCAAACATCGTCGTGGTGATGTGCGATGACCTTGGCTTCGGCGATATTCATTGTCTCAACCCCGAGCATGGAAAAATCTCTACACCTCATGCTGACCGGCTAGCGGCCGAGGGCATGGTGTTTACCGACGCCCACTCGGGTTCGTCGGTCTGTACGCCCACCCGCTACGGGCTGCTCACCGGTCGGCACTGCTGGCGAACCCGGCTGCAGCGGGGTGTGGTAACGGGATTTGCCCCCTGTCTGATTGCTCCCGAGCGGCCAACGGTTGCTGGTTTTCTTCGGGAACGAGGCTATCGCACCTCTATCGTCGGGAAATGGCATCTCGACTGCCAGTACCTCGACCCCAATACGGGCGAGGGACTGGAACGAAAGAAGCAGAAGCTGCCACCAGTTGGAGCAAGTATTCCTGATGGCCCCGTGGACCGGGGCTTTGACTATTTTCACGGTTTTCACCACGCCCGGGATATGCGTGCCGTGATAGAAAATGACCGTGTCCTTGAGCACGACGACGAAGTCAACATGCTGCCTCGATTGACGAGGAAAGCGGTTGAGCAGATCGAATCACTCGCCTCTCACGAGCAGCCCTTTTTTCTGTACGTCCCGCTGGGATCGCCTCACACGCCAATCCTGCCAACGCCCGAGTGGCAGGGAAAGAGTGGTCTGGGGGACTACGGTGATTTCGTCATGCAAACCGACCATGCCCTCGGTGAAATCATGGCTGCCTTGGCCCGACACCATCTTGACGACAACACGCTGCTCATTTTCACGAGCGACAATGGCTGCTCAAAGGCGGCTGGTATCGACCGCCTGGCCGACCAGGGGCACCGTGTCAGCGGGCCCTACCGCGGCTCAAAGGCCGACCTCTGGGATGGTGGCCACCGCGTGCCGTTCATCGTCCGCTGGCCCGAGCGGGTGCCAGCCGGGGCGGCCAGCGATTTATCGATCAGTCTCACCGACCTGTTTGCCACAGCAGCAGACATTCTTCTGACAACCCTGCCGGACGGGGCGGCCGAAGACAGCGTCAGCTTTCTGCCGGAACTTGATGGACTGCCAGTGTCAACCAGACGTGACGGTCTCATCCATCACTCAATCAGTGGTCACTTCGGCTATCGAAAGGACAACTGGAAGCTACTGCTTGCGCAGGGCTCGGGCGGCTGGTCGAGCCCCAATGAGCGACAGGCCGCCAAGCAAAACCTGCCCGCCGTCCAGCTTTACGACCTGGCAGCCGATCCCGGCGAGCAGCACAACTTGGCAGACAAACATCCGGATCGGGTGGCTGACCTCCTTTCGCTGCTCAAGCGAGACGTCGCTCGTGGCCGCAGCACCTTGGGCTCAAAGGCCAGAAATGACACCGACCAAATCGAACTCTGGAAGAGTCCAAGCCCATACCCGTGAAACCGCCGGTATACTCGGATGACATCTACGATCCAAAAACGAACCAAAGCTTCAGGAGCGGATCATCAATGGCAACTAACCAACCAATCCAAACAGGCACCCGCGATGACTTCTTGCCGAACACCTGTCATCGTCGAGGCTTTCTCACCCAATCGGCAGCAGTCGCGTCGGCAACAGGCGCGATAACGGCAGCTGCATCTGGCCGTGCTGCCGGTACTAATGAACGGATTCGGATCGGATTCATTGGTCCTGGTAGCCGAGGGTTTGGGGCCCATGTCAAGACGCTTGCCAAGCTGCGGGAAGAAGGCGCAAAGATCGATCTCGTCGCCGTGAGCGAAGTTTTTAAAACACAAGAAGACAAGGTCTGTGATTTCATTCAGAAGGAGACCGGGGTCGCCCCAAAGCGGTATCTCGACTATCAGGATTTGTTGGCCGACGATTCAATCGATGCCGTCTGCATCGGCACCCCAGATCACTGGCATCACCGGCAGATTGTCGATGCCTTGAAGGCTGGCAAGCATGTCTACGCCGAAAAGCCGATGACCAAAACCGTCGAGGAAGCGCTCGATGTGGTCAAGGTCTGGCGAGAGTCCGGTCGCGTGATGCAGGTTGGCGTCCAGTCGACCAGCCTGAAGGTCTGGGATCAGGCCCGCGACCTGATTAACCGGGGCAAGCTCGGCAAGGTGCTGGGCTATCAGACTGAATATTTCCGCAACTCCAACACCGGCCAGTGGCGGTATTACGAACTCACCCGCGATATGACGCCCCAGAACATTGACTGGAAGCGGTGGCTAGGCGTCGATGCCGGGCTTGCCGAAAACATCCCGTTCGATCGGGCTGTCTACCGCCAGTGGCGGTGCTACTGGCCCTTTGGTTCGGGCATGTTTACCGACCTCTTCGTCCACCGGACGACAGCCATGCTCAAGGCAACAGGCCTGCGGTTTCCAGCCCGCGTCGTCGGCGGTGGGGGTATCTATTTGGAACTTGACACGCGTGACGTTCCCGACGTGGCTACTGTCGTCGCCGACTATCACGAGGGCTGTCAGGGCTTGATCACCGCTACCATGTGCAACGAGCGGTCCCGCATCAAGCAAGTAATTCGGGGGCACAATGGGGCCTTTGAGTTTGGCAATGGAGAGAAGTTCACTGAGTTTCAGTTCCTCGCGGAGAGACCCCAGGTCACACTTGATAGTTCCATCAAGGATGAACTGATAAAAACCGACCTCAGCCAGGAGCAGCTTGAGCAGACCAACACCACCGCCCTGCACTTCGACAACTGGCTCGCGGCAATCGACGCTGGTGACCCGACCGTCTGCAACAACCCACCTGATCTCGGTGCAGCAGCCGTGGTCACCGTAATCCTTGGCGCCATGAGCTATCGCAACGGCAAGGTCTATCACTTCGATGCCGCCAGCGGACGCGTCGGTGAGGGCAATCCCAGCTGGGCCCAGAAATGGGAAAACCTCTCAGAAAACCGGGGGGCTCCGGGCCACGTGCCGGGCTGGCAGGCTGGCAGCAAGGGAAGCGAACTCCAGCCGCGAGACTCGCAGGCACTCGCGGGCCCATGGGTCGATGGAAAGGATCCGGCGGACGCATGAGCAGCTGCCCTGTTTGCTGGCTGCGGCAGTTAGCAGGCCTGGCATTGGTGGCGGAACTCCTGCTCGGTGCAGCCACCAGCACGGCGGCTGCACCGCCCAATATCGTGCTCATCATGGCCGACGACCTCGGCTATGGTGAACTGGGCTGCTACGGAGCAACTCGCTGCCAGACGCCCCGGCTCGACCAGCTTGCTGCCACCGGGCTCCGGCTGACCGACTTTCATTCAAACGGCGCAGTCTGTTCCCCGACTCGAGCAGCGCTGATGACTGGTCGCTATCAGCAGCGGTGCGGCATCGACGGCGTTGTGACCGCGAAGAATCACCGCGATGCCGGCATGCCGATCACCGAGGAGACACTGGCCGAGGTGCTGGCCCGGGCCGGGTATGCCACCGGAATCTTTGGCAAGTGGCACCTAGGGTATGCCGCAAGCTTTGGTCCGACCAATCAGGGCTTTGCCGAGTTCCGCGGTTTCGTTTCGGGCAACATAGATCTGTTCTCACATATCGACCAAGAAGGCTGGTACGACTGGTGGCAGCGGAACTCGCTTGCTGCCGAGCCCGGCTATGCGCCGCACCTGCTCACTGAGCATGGCGTCGACTTTATCCACAGGCATAAAGATCAGCCGTTCTTTCTTTACTTGCCACACCCTGCCCCACACTACCCGTATCAGGGGCCCGGCGATGGGGCAAATCGCAGCATTCAGCAGGGACCCTCCCCAGCCGGGCTAGCTGAGGTCCAGACCGTTCCTGCTCTGGTGGGCAGTGATGCTGCCCGTGCCTATCGGGAGATGGTGGAGGACCTCGACACCCAGGTCGGGCGGATTGTCGACACTCTCAAATCCTGCGGGCTGCGGGACAATACCTTGCTGGTGTTCTGCTCCGACAACGGTGGTATCGCCAAGCCTGCTCTTGGTGGTGACAACGGGCCCCTTCGCGGCCGCAAGGGTCAACTCTATGAAGGAGGTCATCGTGTTCCGGCCATTTTCAACTGGCCGGGAAAAATCAAGCCGCGTGTGTCGAAAGAACCGGTACTCACGTTCGACCTGCTACCGACCTTTGCCGAGTTGGCCGGTGTCACCCCAACCGCAGAGCTTGACGGGACAAGCCTGACGGATCTGCTGGTGGATAACCAGCCGCTCCCTGCTCGTCCCTTGGCGTGGCTCAGCGGTCCCGCGATGGCCTACCGCGAGGGGCCTTGGAAGCTGCTGATCCAGAAGCGGTCAGTGGAGCTCTACAACCTTGAGGATGACCTTGCCGAAGCCAACAACCTGGCAGCCGAGCAGCCGGCCCGCGCTAACCGCATGCGGGCCGCCGCAGATGACCTCCGGATGCAGATCCGTGGGACAATCCCAATGCAAACCGGCCAATAAACTGCTATGGAAATCTAAAATTTGCCGTGAGTGGCCAGCAAAAGTCCTTCTGAGAGCTGCTCTGATCTTCTCCATCTCCTCCCTCACGAAAGACCGATGCCGTCATGAAGCGCCTCGTGCTACCAGTATTGTTCCTCAGCCTTGTGCAAACAGCACTCGCCAACGACCCAGTTCCACCTGCCACGAAGATAGTCAAGCCCGGCAAACTTCTTGCCACCGAAAAGTTTGATCAGCACGACTCAATCGGCACACAGAAAAATCGCGGCAAATCAGGCTGGGCCACCGTGCTGGGTGAATGGAAGATCGTCAATGGTGCGGCCTATGGGATTATGGAGCCACCAAGCGAGAAACGTCCCAAAGGGCATGCTGCCGGATGTGATCAGCTCGTCGACCTGGATGACTTTGTAATGAGCGGTGAGTTCAAGCTAGGGGCAGCAACCCAGGTTGGCATCATTGCTCGTGACGCAAATCAACCACCCCTTCACCTTGGCCGCGTGCTTTTGACGCCGAAGGCTATTTGGATTCAGAAGATGACCGGCATCGCGAAGGAAACTCGTCACGAGATCCTCACCAAAGTCGACGTGCCCGTCGATCCAAAAAAATGGCACTCGTTTGTCGTCGAAGTGAAGGGTGACCAATTCGTTGCTCAGATCGACGATCATGTTTTGCAAGCAGAGCACCCACGTTTCACCGACCGCAAAGGGCGAATTGGGTTTGTGGCCTCGGGCGAAGGGGCCCAGTTCCGTAATGTTTCGTTGTGGGAAGCTGCCAAACAGTAGCCCCTAAGAATCGCGGCAGGATGCTGAGCCAAACCCCTACGACGACATCTGGGCGATGCGTGAGAGGATTTCCCTCACCAGCGATTCTGGCAGTGGGCCCCGGGTAGCAGCCGCAATGTTTTCGGCCAGATGGTCAGGATTGCAAGTGCCGACAATCGTGGTGTGGCAGTGGGGGTGTGAAAGCGTAAACCGCAGGATCAATTCAGCCGGGGTCATGCCGGAAGGAAGGAGCTCAGCGAGCCTGGCCCGCGACCAGGCGTCGTTGACCGTCTCCCGCTGGACTTTTGCGTCAGGGCCACCGTGGGCGACGCCACCTCGCAGGATGATGCCAACTCCTGCCTCAGCGGCTGCCGTGATTACCCCGTCGTGCTCCGCCGCCAGGCATGAGTAGGGCAGCTGAACCGTGTCAAAGACACCAAGATTAAGCAGGCCGTGAATATCCGGCAGCTTAGTCGACACGCCGAGAAAGCGGATAAGGCCCTGCTCGCGAAAACGTACCAGCAGGTCGATCAAACCCTCACGTTCAAGCGTTTTGGCATCACCTCCATGAAACTGGAGCAGATCGATCTGATCGGTTCGCAGTCGCGTGAGGCTGGTCTCGAGGTTTCGTTGAATGACGTCGCGCTTCCAAACATGGTTGATTTCTAAGTGATCGTCGTGCTGACGGGGAACGCAGCCGCACTTGGTGGCAAGAATGAACTCCCGCCGGCGGCCGGCGAGGCACCTCCCTATTCGCTCCTCGCAGATGCCGTAGTCCGGTG
>CAZKSP010000042.1:0-13618 GCA_964555385.1 uncultured Chitinophagaceae bacterium | reverse complement strand
CCGCATTCCCTCGGCTCGGGATTCAAGGGCACGGACATAGGTTCCACTCCGCACACCGGCAATTGCGACTAGCAGCACCCCCCTGCTTCGAAGCCCGAAGCGCGAGCTGAGGGTAACAGCGTCTCTTACAGCCAGCCCCGCATTCCCTCGGCTTACGCCTCGGGCTCCCCGGACATCAACTCCACTCAAGGTAACGCCGAAACATCGCGGCCCGAATTTCCTGCAAGTTGCTCACCCCCGGCTTTTGAGTGAGAGAGGATCTGAGTGTGTTGACAGGTCAGCCCGCCGCGGCGGGCTCGAGCTTCGTAAAGGTGAACTCGTCCTGCGCGAAGCCGATCGCCACCCGGTCGCCTTCCACGAACTCGCCACCAAGCAGTTCGCGGGCGAGAGCATTCTGGAGCTGTTGCTGAATGACTCGCTTCAGCGGCCGTGCTCCATAAATCGGGTCGTACCCCAGCCGGGCAATCTCGTCGACCACGCTCTCGCAGTACTCAAGCTCGATGCCGGCTTTCGCCGCCTGCCCCACCAGCCGATCGAGTTGCAGTCCAACGATACGGTGAATGTGCCGCTCATCAAGCGGATGGAAGACAATCGTTTCGTCGATCCGGTTGAGAAACTCCGGCAGGAAGCGGCTGGCCAAGGCTTCCTGGACCGCCTCGCGAACCTCCTCAGCTGAGCCCTTCTCTTTCGTGATCTCCTGAATCATCTGGCTGCCGACGTTGCTGGTCATCACCACGATCGTGTTGGTGAAGTCAACGGTGTGCCCCAGACTGTCAGTCAGCCGGCCGTCATCGAGCACCTGGAGCAGTACATTGAAGACATCACGGTGGGCCTTCTCGATCTCATCAAGCAGCACGACTGAGTAGGGCCGCCGACGAACAGCCTCGGTGAGCCGGCCACCCTCCTCATAGCCAACATAGCCAGGAGGCGCACCAATCAGCCGGGCGACCGTGTGCTTTTCCATATATTCGCTCATGTCAATGCGAACCATGGCATTCTCGTCGTCAAAGAGCACCTCGGCCAACGCCTTGCAGAGTTCAGTTTTGCCAACTCCGGTCGGGCCCAGAAAGATGAACGAGCCGATCGGACGGTTGGGGTCTTGCAGCCCAGACCGGCTGCGGCGGACGGCGTTGCTAACCGCCTCTACCGCCTCCTCCTGGCCAACCACCCGCTGGTGCAATCGTTCTTCCAGCACCAACAGCTTGGCCCGCTCAGTCTCCACCAGCCGGGTAACCGGGATGCCAGTCCAGGAACTGACGACCTCGGCAATCTCTTCCGGCCCCACCGCCCGCCGCAGCAGCCGTTTGGTCGGCTTGGCCTGCTTCGCGGCGTCCTTGTCGGCCGCCTCCTTTTCCGCCTCCTCCCGCTCAAGCCGGTCGGCCAGCTGCTTCCGCCGAACATCAAGTTCGTAGAGCTGCTGATACATCTCTTCGCTGACCGCCTGGCCCAGAGCCTGTCGCTCCTTGACCTGGGCACTGGCCTGATCGAAGGCAACCTGAGCCTCGTCAAGCTGCTGCCGCAGTTCCTGGGCACTGCCCACGCCCGACTTCTCGGCCTCCCACTGCTCGCGCAGGCTCGCCAGCTTCTGTCGCAGGTCGGCCGCCTCGGCCTCAATCTCAGCCAGCCGTTCCTTGGCGTGCGTCTCGGTCTCTTCGGCAAGCTGCCGACCGGCCAGCTCCAGCTGCACCAGCCGCCGCTGCACTTCGTCAATCTCACTGGGAACGCTCTGAAGCTCCATGGCGATCCGGCTGGTCGCCTCGTCCATCAGGTCGATCGCCTTGTCGGGCAGGAAGCGGTCGGCAATGTAGCGGTGCGACAGTTCTGCTGCCGCCACAAGGGCAGAGTCCTTGATCTTCACGCCCTTGTGATGGGCCTCGTAGCGGGGCTTGAGCCCACGCAAAATCGCAATCGTGTCTTCAACGCTCGGCTCGCCAACGAAGACCGGCTGAAACCGCCGCTCAAGTGCCGCATCTTTCTCAATGTGCTTGCGGTACTCATCGAGTGTCGTTGCCCCGATGCAGCGGAGCTCACCGCGGGCCAACGCCGGCTTGAGCAGGTTCGCGGCATCGCTGCCACCCTCGGCCGCCCCGGCACCGATGACCGTGTGCAGTTCGTCGATAAACAGAATGACGTTGCCAGCGGCCGCCTCGACTTCCCGCAGAATCGCCTTGAGCCGATCCTCAAACTCACCGCGATATTTGGTGCCGGCAATCAGCGCGCCCAGGTCGAGGGCGATCACCCGCCTGTTCCGCAAGGTTTCGGGCACGTCCGACTGCACGATTCGCAGGGCCAGCCCCTCAGCGATGGCCGTCTTGCCCACCCCGGGCTCACCGATGAGCACCGGGTTGTTCTTGGTCCGGCGGGAGAGCACCTGAATCACACGGCGGATCTCACTGTCGCGGCCAATGACCGGATCAAGCTTGCCCTGACTGGCCCGCTGCACCAGGTCGATGCCGTACTTTTCAAGCGCCTGAAACTTTTCTTCTGGACTCTGGTCGGTCACACGCGAACTGCCGCGAACCGCCTGCAGACCGGCCAGCAGGTCCTTCTCAGTAACCGCCGCCAGCTTGAGAACGTTCTGTGCCTTCGACGGGGACTTGGCCAACGCCAGCAGCAGATGGTCGGTCGAAACGAAATCGTCCTTCATCGTGCCCGACTCGGACGTGGCCAGCTCAAAGACCTTGACCAGCTCTTGGTCAGGCTGTGGCTGACTACCACCAGAAACCTTCGGCAGATGCGACAGCTCCGCCTCGATGATCCGCTCGAGATGCCCCCGATCGACACCGATCTTCTCCAGCAACGGCCGGACGATGCCCTCCTGTTCGCCCAGAAGGGCGTGGAGCAGATGCACCGGTGTTGTCTGCGGATTGCCCCGGTCAGCCGCCAAGTCAACCGCCCGCTGCACCGCCTCTTGTGCCTTGATTGTGAACTTGTCGAATCGGAAAGCCATGTCGTCGCTCCTCTCCCGCGGTCAGTATCGACCGCGCATGCAGTGCCTCATGCTGCCTGCTGCCCCCCGTCAGGCTGCCGTGGCCTCCGACAGAGGCCACGGCGATGCTGACTATTCGTCGTCCTGCTTGACTTCGAACTCTGCGTCGATCGTATCGTCGGACGCCGCCGTTGCCCCGGCGGTTTCCCCACCAGTTGCCTCGCCAGCCTCGGCAGACTTGGCTTGGGCCTCGTAGAGGATCTTGCTGAGCGCATGAGAGGCCTGCTCGAGGGCATCGTGGGCCGACTGAATAGCGTCGGCATCCTCACCCTTCGCCATCTCACGAGCCTTGGCAATGGCCGCCTCCAGCGGAGCCTTGTCGGCGTCAGAGAGTTTGTCGTCGTTTTCCTTGATCAACTTCTCGGTCTGGAAGCAGAGCGCCTCGGCCCGGTTCCGCACCTCGGCCAGCCGCTGCTTCTGCTTGTCTTCCTCAGCATGCAGTTCGGCGTCCTTCCGCATCCGCTCGATCTCTTCTTCATTAAGACCGCTCGACTGCTCGATGGTGACCGACTGTTCTTTGTTGGTGCCAAGGTCCTTCGCACTGACAGCCAAAATCCCGTTGGCATCGATGTCGAACTTGACCTCGATCTGCGGCGTGCCTCGAGGTGCCGGCGGGATACCCTCAAGGTTGAACTGCCCCAACAGCCGGTTGTCCTTGGCCATCGGCCGCTCGCCCTGATAAACGCTCACCGTCACCGCCGTCTGGCTGTCGGCAGCGGTGCTGAAGACCTGCTTCCGCTCGGTCGGCACCGTGGTGTTCCGCTCCACCAGCTTGGTGAACAGCCCACCCTCAGTCTCAATGCCCAGCGAAAGGGGCGTGACGTCGAGCAGCAGCACGTCCTGAACGTCGCCTGCCAGCACGCCACCCTGGATTGCAGCTCCGAGCGCCACGACCTCGTCCGGATTGACGCCCTTGTGGGGCTCCTTGCCGAAGAGGGTCTTCACCAACTCCTGCACCTTCGGAATTCGGGTCGAGCCGCCGACCAGCACCACCTCGTCAATCTCTTTGGGATCGAGCTTGGCGTCCTTGAGCGCCTGTACCACCGGGCCACGGCACCGCTCGACCAGGCCGTCGCACATTTCCTCGAACTGGGACCGGGTGATGCTCATCTGCAAGTGCTTCGGACCCGAGGCATCGGCCGTGATGAAGGGCAGGTTGATGTCGCTGCTCTGGGCCGAACTGAGTTCCTTCTTGGCCTTCTCGCAAGCCTCTTGCAGCCGCTGCAGCGCCATCGTGTCCTTCCGCAGGTCGATGCCCTGCTCCTTCTGGAACTGGTCGGCCACATGGTTGATCATCGTCTGGTCAAAGTCGTCACCACCCAGATGCGTGTCGCCGTTGGTGCTGATCACCCGGAAGACGCCATCGGCCACCTCGAGCACCGATACGTCGAAGGTGCCGCCACCGAGGTCAAAGACCACGATCTTTTCCTGGCTCTTACTCTCCAGGCCATAGGCAAGCGCTGCAGCGGTCGGCTCGTTGATGATTCGCATCACCTCAAGCCCCGAGATCTGACCGGCATCCTTGGTGGCCTGACGCTGGGCGTCATTGAAGTAGGCCGGGACGGTGATCACCGCCTTGTTGACCTTGTGCCCCAGGTAGCTCTCAGCCGACTCTTTCAGAGACCGCAGCACCTTGGCCGAGATCTCCGGCGGGGTGAACTCCTTATCGCCCGCCTTGACCTTGACGTAATCCTCAGGCCCCCCGACAACCTCGTACGGAACGATCTTCTCTTCACTGGCGACCTCATTGTGACGACGCCCCATGAATCGTTTGATTGAATAGATCGTCCGCTTGGGGTTGGTTACCGCCTGCCGGCGGGCAATGTCACCCACCAGCGTCTCGCCCTTGTCGTTAAAGGCAACCACGCTGGGGGTGAGCCGGTTGCCGTCCTTGTTAGCGATCACCTTGGGCTCCTTGCCCTCCATCACCGCCACCACCGAGTTGGTGGTGCCAAGGTCGATGCCGATGATCTTTTCGCCCTGCTTGGTTGCCATGAGTGTTGTTCCTCTCTTGAATCAGTCTGTTTCGATCCCACAGGCCCAGCGGTCGCTGTCGCTGCGAACTACCTGCCGCCGGCGCCAGCCCAAGCCAAAAAGCCCGTATTTGTCGGTCTCTGTGAACGCTGAAGAGAGAATGCAAAGTGCGTGCCAACACCCAAGGAACTGCTATTTGTTCCGCTGCAATCCCCCAAACCGGCGAGAAACAGCATATTTACCGGGAAAATTTCGAGGGTAGAGTGTGAGCTCGTAGGAGACCGCCGTCGCGTCCCTCACCCATCCCTGCCATTTTGGCCGTCCGTGAGACAGCATGGCCACACCCACTCCCCGCCGCCGCAAGAAAACAGCCGCCAAGAAGACCGGTCTGACGGGGCTGCGTTCGCAAATCGACACGATCGACCGCGAACTTGTCGCCCTCATGAACCAGCGGGCCGAGGTCGCCCGACAGATCGGCCACCTCAAAGCCGCCAGCGGTGAACTGACCTACGATCCGTCTCGCGAAGAGCTTGTGCTCGACCGGGTGGCTGCCGCCAACGATGGGCCACTTGCCGACGACAGCCTGAAGGCGATTTTCCGCGAGCTGATTTCAGGCTCCCGCGCAATCGAACAGCACCTGCGGGTCGCCCATCTCGGGCCCGCCTGGACCTACAGCCACCTGGCCGCCCTGCACCGCTTCGGCAGCGCCGTTGAGTTCGTGCCGGTTTCGAGCATCTCCGCTGCCTTTGAAGAAGTGCTGGCGGGCCACTCGCACTATGGCGTCGTGCCACTGGAGAACTCAACCGACGGCCGCATCGCCGACACCCTCGACAACCTCGCCCGGATGCCGGTCAAGATCTGCGCCGAAGTCCCGCTGCGGATTCACCACACCCTGCTGGCGGCCTGTGAGCGGCAAGACGTTCGCGAGGTCTACAGCCGGCCGCAGGCCCTTTCACAATGCCGCAACTGGCTGGCCCGGCACCTGCCCGACGCCCAACTGATTGAAGTGACCAGCACCAGCAAAGCGGCCGAGACCGCTGCCCGCACTCCCCATGCCGCCGCGATCGCCAGCCGCCAGGCGGGCGTCCACTATGGGCTGTCGATTCTGGCCGAGGAGATCGAGGACATAGCCGGCAACACGACCCGCTTTGCCGTGATCGGCCATTCCGACGCCAAACGCACTGGCAAGGACAAGACGGCCCTGATGTTCGAAATCGAACACCGCCCTGGCGGCCTAGCCGATGCCCTAGCCATCCCGAAACGGCAGAAGCTCAACCTCACCTGGATCGAGTCGTTTCCGCTTGCCGGCGAGAAACGCGGCTACATTTTTTTTGTGGAACTCGAGGGACATCGCAGCGACCTCAGGGTGCGGCGAGCCATCGCGTCGCTCGAAAAGCGATGCACCCGGGTCGAGATTCTTGGCAGCTATGCTGCGGCATCACTCGTCGGCTGATAGAACATGGTCGAAAGCGGCCGGCGTGATCGGCCGCCCTAGATTTTCATTCCCACACGCCACCTGAGAACGAAGGAGCCCGCATGGCCGCCCGCCGCCGCATCGTTGCCGGAAACTGGAAGATGAACCTCGACCACGCGGCTGCCGTCGCCCTGACCGAGGGTGTCGCTGCCGGGGCGGCCAGCTGTGCCGGTGTCGATCTGGTGCTCTGCCCGCCGGCGATCTATCTCGAGGCGGTCGCCTCAGCGCTGCAGATTGCCGACGGCTCAAGCCCTTCGGGAGTCACCCTGGGCGGACAAAACCTGCATGATCAGCCCAAGGGGGCCTTTACCGGTGAGATCGCCCCGGCCATGCTTGTCGACGTCGGCTGTCGCTGGTGCATCGTCGGCCACTCCGAGCGGCGAACGCTCTTCGGCGAAACTGATCAAATCATCAATATCAAAGCCAAGGCGGCCCTGGCAGCCGGCCTCACCCCAATCGTCTGCGTCGGCGAGACACTGGAAGAACGCGAGCAGGACCGCACTGCCGCCGTGGTCACCGGTCAGATCGACGGCTCGCTAGCCGGCTTTTCAGCTGCTGACCTGGCCAGCACCGTCATCGCCTACGAGCCGGTCTGGGCCATCGGTACCGGCAAGGTGGCCACGCCGGAGCAGGCCCAGGAGGTGCACGCCCTGATCCGCAGCCGGCTGGCAACGCTGACCGATGCCGCCACCGCTGACAGCGTCGTGATTCAATACGGCGGCAGCGTCAAACCCGACAACGCCGCGGTGCTGGCGTCCCAGCCTGACATCGACGGAGCGCTCGTTGGTGGCGCTAGCCTCAAAGCCGATGATTTCCTGGCCATCGGCAAGCATTTTGGTGCTGCCGGCTGATCCCGGGATAGTCGGCTCCGGCCCCGATCGCTACATTGACGGTCTTGCGGCCCGCACGCCGCTGGCTCGCAGAATTTTCAGGAGATTTGGTTCCCCATGCTCACGCTCGTCCGCTTCTTGCTCGGCTTTATGCTGGTTGGCACCTCGATCTTTTTGATTCTGCTGGTCCTCATCCAGCGGGGCCGTGGCGGTGGGCTGGCTGGTGCCCTCGGTGGCATGGGGGGGCAGAGCGCCTTCGGCACCAAGGCGGGTGACCTCTTCACCAAGATCACCATCGGCGTTGCCACCTTCTGGATTCTGCTGTGCATCCTCTCGATCAACGTGCTGGGAACACAGCAGTCGCTCTTCAGCACCAACCTCGGAGCAGCGGCTCCGGAGGCGATCGAAGGGCTGGGCACCACCGAAGCCTTACCGAGTGAGCCGGTTGAGGGTTCGACCGAGCCTGCAACTGATCCAGCGGCCAAACCGGCTGACGGGGCAGAATCAGGTGAGCCGGCTGCCGCTTCCGCAGCGCCGCCCGCAGCTGATGCGGCTGACGCTGCCGATGCAGCCACACCGGCGGCCCCGGCAGACGAACCAGCCCAAACCCCAGCGGACAAGCCGGCTGAATAGCCCGCGGAGGACGCCATGGCCCGCAGCATGACCGGGTGCGGCGAAGGCTTCGCCGACAGTCAGGGCGTGGTCTGCCGGGTCGAGATTCGCAGCGTCAATCACCGGCACTTCAAGTGCACCATCCGCACCCGCGAGGGCTTTCACCTGCTGGAGCCCCGCCTCGAGGCGGCGTTGCGAGAGCGGATCAGACGCGGCAGCCTGCAGGTCAGCCTCGAGGTGACCGGCACCGCAGTGCCGAGCGGCCGGCGACTCGACCGCGAACAGCTGGCGGCCTATCTCGACGACTGGGAATCGTTCTGCGATACCCGCGGGCTTCCGACCCCGCAGGCGATTGACCCACTGCTTGGCCTGCCAGGCGTCCTGCAGGATTCACCACCTGACACCGCAGCCGTTGAGGCAAGCTGGCCGGTCATTCAAATGGCAACCACGGCGGCCCTCGACCAACTTGATGCCATGCGGCGAGCGGAGGGGGACGCCCTCGTCGCCGACCTTGAACAGGCCTGTCAAGAAATTGACCGGCTCGTGAGAGTCATCCGGCAGCGGGTGCCAGAGGTGGTGGCCGAGCACCGCCAGCGGCTGCTGGAACGGGTAGCAAAGGTGCTGGAGTCGCATCAGGCGAGCCTGAGTGAAAACGACCTGATTCGCGAGGTCGCCCTGCTGGCTGACCGGTCTGACATCTCCGAGGAACTCGTCCGGCTCGAGAGCCACGTCGAACAGTTTCGGAGTCTGCTGGCCGACACGGCACCCGGCCGTAGCCTCGATTTTTTAGCGCAGGAACTCGGCCGTGAGGCTAACACGATCGGCTCAAAATCGGTCGATGTCACAATTGCCCATGCAGTCGTCGACCTCAAGTCGCAGATCGAGCGAATCCGCGAGCAGGCAGCCAACATCGAGTAAGGCAGCTGCCAACGCCGAGCGAAGCAATCCGGCCTTTGCTGCCGCTGCCCCACTTTTCAACCGCACCGGCGGTGGGGTACAACGACAAGATGAGTGATGCACCGGGACAACTCGTCGTCATTTCCGGCCCCTCCGGAGTTGGCAAATCGACGCTGCTGCGGCGGCTGCTTGCCGATTGCCCACAACTCATCCCCAGCATCTCAGCGACCACCCGCCCTCCTCGCGAGGGGGAGCAGGACGGCGTTGACTATCATTTTCTAGCGGCGGCTGATTTCGACCGTCGGCGGGCCGCAGGCGATTTCATCGAGTGCTGCCAAGTCTACGGCCGGCAGTACTGGTACGGCACGCTGGAGGATGAGGTCAGCCCCCGGTTGGCCCGCGGCCAGTGGGTAGTGCTTGAAATCGATGTTGAGGGTACCCTTTCGATTCTCGAACGATATCCTCAAGCGGTGACGATATTCGTTGAGCCGGCCGATCCAAGCCAGTTGGAACAGCGGCTTCGCGGCCGTGGCACCGAAAGCCCAGAGGCAATTGCCCGGCGGCTCGAGGTTGCCCACCGCGAACTCAGCGAATCGCACCATTACCGCCACCGGGTCGTCAACGACAATGTGGATGACGCCCTTGCAGCCATGAAGACCATCCTGTTCGCCGCCGGCCTGCCAGAGCAGCCGAATCGCCAACAGGCACCCGCCTGACCATCGCCAACTTCCCGTTCCGTTGCCCCACTCCCCAGGACAGACAGACTCGACATGATCGACGACCTCCGCGAAGAAGAAATCGTCAACAAGGTTGGCGGCCGGTTCAAACTCTCCACGCTCATCCAGAAGCGGCTCGTGGCCCTCAACGCCGGCGGTCGACCGCTGGTCGATACCGACAGCGACGACAAAATGCAGATCGTGATTGAGGAGATCAAGCAAGACAAAATCTTCCTCGACACCTCGATGAATCTTCGCATCACCGGCGAGTCCCCCGAGGCCGGTGCCCCGCTCGATTTCGACGCGAGTTTTTAGTTTTACGGCTACGGTGCCATGCATGGCCCCGTAGCCTTGAAGTTCCGCGAGGGGACATCAAGGGTTTCCTCGCTACGCGGGCGTCGCTTCCTGCTCGGTAGCGACGGGGCGAAACTGTGGGGGCAAGGTATGATCTGTCGGAGAGTTCAGCTTCGCCTTCCCACTCCGCTGTTGCCATGCCATCCCCAGTCACCGATCGTGAAATTGTTGTTGCTGTCGGCGGCGGTATTGCCGCTTACAAGGCCGCCGCGCTGACTAGCTGCCTGGTGCAGCGGCAGGCACGAGTCTCAGCCGTGCTGACAGCGAATGCTCGGCGGTTCATCGGCGTGGCCACTTTCGCTGCCCTCACCGGCCGACCAGTTGCCACCAAGAGCTTCGACCCCGGCCGCTTTCCACTGGGGGCTCACATTGAACTCGCCCAGCGGGCCGACCTGATTGTCGTCGCTCCGGCCACGGCCGATGTCCTCGCCAAGGCTGCTCAGGGCATCGCTGACGATCTGCTCTCGACGCTTCTGCTCTGCGCGGAATGTCCGGTGCTACTTGCGCCCGCTATGAACGCCTCCATGTGGGCAAAGCCAGCCGTACAGCGAAATGTTGAGCAGCTGGTGCATGACGGACTGACCATCATTCCACCTGAGGAAGGCTGGCTTTCCTGCCGGCAGTCAGGCAGCGGCCGGATGGCTGAACCCGACACCATCGTCACCGCCATCGAAGCGACGCTCACCCCCAGTGCCACCTGAAGCCACCGCCGCGCAACGGCCATTCATGCCACACATTCTGATCACGGCTGGCCCCACACGGGCTTACCTTGACGACGTCCGTTACCTCACCAATGCCTCCAGCGGGCGAATGGCGGCGGCCGTGTCACGGGCGGCTGTGGCCGCCGGGCATCAGGTCACCGTCGTCAGTGGCCCGGTCAGCATCCGCTACCCAAAGGAAGCCACTGTCGTACCGGTCGTCACCACCGGTGAGATGCTGAAGGCATGCCTGGAACGGCTGCCCTCGGTGGCCGGCGTGATTGCCACCGCCGCCCCGTGCGACTTTGAGCCAGTCAGCCGCGTCGCTGGCAAAATGCCACGGCAGCGGGGCCTGAACCTCAGCCTCAAACCGACCCGCGACGTGATCGCCACGCTGGCCCGGCGGGCAAGTCCCGGCCAGTGGATGGTCGCCTTTGCCCTCGAGCCGGACGGGAATCCTGCCCGGGCGCTTGAAAAAATAACCGCCAAACGTTGCGACTTAATCGTGCTCAACGATCTTTCCGCTCTCAATGCCTCCTCCACAGCGGTCAGTGTCTACGATCGGGAACACCTGCTCGTCGGCACCCGGAAGGGCACAAAGGCAGCCGTCGCCCGCTGGCTGATTGGCCTGATTAAGCAGCGTCACCAGAGCGGGGCAGAATCCTAGCGGCTGGCTCGACTCTGCTATATTTGGTCAGAGCAGCGGCCTGACGCCAAACGCCTGCTGCCATTGTCCCCCATCTCTCCCGCAGTCATTCGCCCGTGATCAAAGTCGCCCTCCTCGGTGCCACCGGCTATACCGCACTGGAATCGATCAAGCACCTGCTGCGGCACCCCGAGGTGGAGATCGTGGCAGTCACCAGCCGCCAGGAGGGCAATCCTCCGGTGTCAAGCGTCCACCCCAGCCTGGTCGGCCGGCTCGACCTGCCGCTGGAAGATCTTGATGCGGCCGCCCTCGGCCGCCGAGCTGATGTCGTCTTCTGCTGCCTGCCACACTGTGCCAGCGCCGCAGTCGTGCCTGACCTGCTGGCGAGCGGCTGCCGGGTGGTTGATCTCAGCGCCGACTACCGGCTGGACGACGCCACCACCTACGCCGACTGGTATGGCCAGAGCCATGTCGATCCCAACCGACTTGGCACCGTGGTCTACGGCCTGCCCGAACTCTTTCGAGAGCAAATCACATCAGCCAATCTGGTGGCCAACCCTGGCTGCTACGCCACAGCCGCGATCCTGCCTCTCGCGCCTCTGGTAAAGGCCGGCGCGATTGAGCCAAACGACATCATTGTCGATGCGAAAAGTGGCGTGAGTGGCGCAGGCCGCACACCCAAGTTGATGACGCACTTCCCAGAGTGCAACGAAAGTCTGTCGCCATACAACGTTGGCCGGCATCGGCACACGCCGGAAATCGAGCAGATTATTGCCCGGCATGCCGAGACCCGTCCGGAGGTGATCTTTACGCCGCAGTTGGCGCCAATGGACCGGGGCATCCTTGCCACGATCTATGTTCGCCCCACCGCAGGCATCACCGAGGAACATGTCACCGCCATCTGGAGAGAAGCCTACGGTGACGAGCGTTTTGTCCGGCTGGTCGAACACCTGCCCGGCACCAAAGATACGGTCGACACCAACTTCTGCGATCTGACCGCCCGGGCTGTCCGCGGCCGGCTGCTGCTCATCTCCTGCCTCGACAACCTCGTGAAGGGTGCCGCCGGCGCCGCCGTGCAGAACTTCAACTGCATGCACGGTTTTCCGGAAACCCTGGGCCTGCTCTGAAACCTGCCGATGGCCATTGCTGAAACCCCGATTCGCGGTCCCGTGCCCTCCCTGCCTCGCGGCTTTCGTGTCGCCGGTCTGCACGCCGGACTGAAGCGGAACCCCACCCGCGAGGACATCACGCTGGTCGTGTCCGACCGCCCTGCCACCGCCGCCGGCGTCTACACGCAAAATTTGGTCTATGCCGCGCCGGTCGCCTATGACCGGGCCCGCACACCGGGAACTGGCTTCCGGGGCGTGGTCGTCAACTCCGGGAACGCCAACGCCTGCACTGGCAGTCGGGGCGAAGAGGACACCGCCGCCATGGCCGCCACTGCGGCCGAGGCAATCGGCAGCCTCGAGGGAAGCGTGCTGGTGATGTCGACCGGCATCATCGGCGAGTTTCTGCCGCGGGAAAAAATTGACGCCGGCATCCGCGCAGCAGCGGGCCAGCTGGCCGCCAACGAGGCCAGCGTTGTGGCCGCCGCCCGCGGTCTGTTGACGACCGACACCCGTCCAAAATTCGCAGGTGCATCGTTCGGTCGTTCAGCTAACGGTGAAGCCTTCCAGTTACTCGGATTGGCCAAAGGCGCAGCCATGATTGGCCCCAAGCTGGCCACCATGCTTGGCATCGTGATCACCGACGCCGCCCTGACCCCGGAGGATGCCCAGCGGCTGCTCGCCGAGGCGACCGAGGTGAGCTTCAACTGCGTCAGTGTCGATGGCCACATGAGCACCAACGACACCGTCCTGCTCCTGGCCAATGGCGCCGCTGACGCCGACCCTCTCACCGGAAAAAACCTGGAGGCCTGCGGAGAGGCGCTCATTCAGGCCTGTCAGAGCCTCGCGCATGAGATTGCCGACGACGGCGAGGGGGCCACTCACATCATCCGCATTGATGTCTCGGGGGCCGAAACTCGTGACGATGCCCGCCGGGTCGCCCGCACTGTGGCCGACAGCCCTTTGGTCAAGACAGCGGTCAGCGGTGCCGACCCAAACTGGGGTCGAATCGTCTCGGCAGCCGGCTACTCCGGCGTCGGCTTCGATCCGGGCCGGCTGGTACTGCGGGTCAACGGTGTTGAACTGTTCCGCAACGCCGCACCGGTCGCGTTCGATGCGGCGGCCGTTTCGGCGTCGATCCGCGACAACCGCGAGACGACAATCGAAATCGAATTGGGTTCTGGACCCGGAGAAATTCGGTTCTATACCAGTGACCTGACAGCCGAGTACGTCCGGCTCAACGCCGACTATCACACCTGACGAGCTTCCTCAATCGACTCGCATCGCAGTTCTGCGGTCATTTTCCCGGCGGACAACTACAC
>CAZKSP010000041.1:0-13630 GCA_964555385.1 uncultured Chitinophagaceae bacterium | reverse complement strand
TGACAGGCTCTCCCGCCGCTTTGGCATGCCGTTGGGGCCGCTTGAGCTCTACGACATGGTTGGGCTCGACACCGCGTTCTACGCCGGGATGGTGATGGCCTCAGCCTTCGGAGACCGCATCGACGCCTCGCCACTGATTCCAGCCCTCGTCAAGGCAGGCCGACTGGGTCGGAAAACCGGCCGCGGGTTCTATCGCTATCGTGGCGTGGGGCCCGATGCCCGGCTTGAGACGGTGGACGACGCACTGGCACAAACACTCGAGCCCTACCGACTGCCTGAGCGGTCGGCCACCGACGCGGAACTCACCGACCGGCTGTTTCTGCCGATGCTGCTGGAGGGGCTTCGGCTCCTTGAGGAGGGAGTCGTCCGCGACGGCTGTGACATCGATCTGGCCGTGATCTACGCCCTCGGTTTCCCCGCCTTCCGAGGTGGCCTGTTGGCCTGGGGGGACAGCCTGGGGGCGGCCGAGATCATCCGCCGGCTTGAGCGATTTGCCGACCTTGGGCCGCGGATGATCCCTCCGGCCAGCCTCTGCGAGCGTGCCCGCTCGGGCCGTTCGCTGACCCAGCCAGCCTGATGGTGCCCGCCGCCCGGTACAATGAGCGTGTTGAGACATCGCGATTCGGCGGCCTCTCCCACCGCTTCTCGCCAGGATCTGAACTCGTGGCAGCACCCGCAGATGATCGGCAACCACTGACGCTCGCGACGTTGTTCGCTGCCACTGCCGGTATCGCTGCTGACGCGGATGCGGCAATCATGATGGGGAGGCTGCTCCTCAACCGGTCTCATGAATTGCAAACGCCGCAAGAGCGTCGTCAGCAAGCGGAACTCAGCCGGATGGTCAACCATCCCGAGGACAAGGCCACCCTGGTGGAAATGACCGACCAGGCGTTTCGCACAAATATTGATCGTCGTGTCGCGGACCAGCTGACTCACATCCTTGATGTTCAGGGGGTCCCCCGCTTCTTCAGCGGACTCGATCGCACGATGTTGAGGGGATTTCAGAGTTTTGGCGGCTATCTGCCGGGTGTGGCGGTGCCGCTGGTCAAAGAAAAAATGCGCCGGGAAACGGCCAATGTCATCCTGCCCGCCGAGCCCGACCTGCTAGCCCCACACCTGCGGGAACGGCAGGCCGAGGGCCTGCGGATGAACGTGAACTTTCTGGGCGAAGCCCTTATTGGCGAGGAAGAGGCCCGGCGGCGGCTGGCTCACTATCTGGCCGCCCTGCAGCAGCCGGAGATTGAGTGCCTGTCGGTCAAGATTTCAACGATTTTTTCGCAGCTCTCACCGATCGCTCGGCGGCACACCGTTGCCGTACTGGCCGATCGCTTGGAGTTGGTGTTTCGGGCGGCCGCCCGCGAATCGTTTACCCGTGCCGACGGTATTCACACCGGGAAATTCGTCTATCTGGACATGGAAGAGTACCGCGACATGTATCTCACCCGAGATGCACTCATTGCCGTCCTCGACCGGCCCGGGCTGGAGACGGTTCGGGCTGGCATCGCCCTGCAGGCCTACATCCCCGATTCCTTTCCCGTGCTCTGTGAATTGGCTGAATGGTCGCGGCGCCGGGTGGCTGCGGCCCGCGAGCGGGGACAGGCCTGCGAGCCGCTCACTGTGCGGATCGTCAAGGGTGCGAATATGGAAATGGAACGGGTAGAGGCCTCCATCATGGGCTGGCCGCAGGCGCCGTACCGCACCAAGCTGGAAACCGACGCCAACTTCAAACGAATGGTTCGCGAAGCCCTGCGGGACGAAAACGCTGCCGGTCTACGGATTGGCATCGCATCGCACAACCTTTTTGATATCGCCTTGGCCATGCTGTGGGCTGACCGCTGTGGTGGTCTCGGTAGCTCCCGAGTGCAATTCGAGATGCTCGAGGGCATGGCCAACCATCAACGCCGGGCGATCTTCGAGTGCATCCAGCGGCTCCTGCTGTACGCCCCGGCCTGCTCCCAAAAAGATTTTATTCATGCCGTTGGCTATCTCATTCGGCGGCTTGATGAAAACACCGGTGCTGAGAACTTCCTGCGGCACACGTTTCAGCTTGATCCTGAGGGCAGTGAATTCGCGTCGCTGGCCGCTGGATTCAGACAATCGGTGGAGGCGATCGAAACCGTTGCAGTAATACCGCGACGAACGCAGGATCGTCGCCGTCCACCCTTGCAGCCCCCCGTCGCTGCCCATTGGAGTGGCTACGTCAATGAACCCGATACCGACTGGTCGCTGCCGCACAACGCCGAATGGGCCGAGGAGATAGTGGCCTGCTGGAAGCCGCGGTGTGGTGCCGCAGCGACAACGGTGCCCCTGGTGATTGCTGGAGAGGAAGTTGGGCACGACCGCCCCGTGCGGTCTTCGCATGATCCCTCCCGGCCAGGTGCCGTCGTCTGCCGGTACCGCGAGGCCAGCGGGGCTGACATTGAGTGTGCCGTGGCCTGTGCTCAGCAGGACCCTGCTGGCTGGCGTTCACGGCAGCCCGCAGAACGCCACGCCATCCTGCGGGCTGCGGCTCAGTTGATGCGTGAGCGACGTGGCGACCTGATCGGGGCGGCGGTCGCCGACGGTGGCAAAACCGTTGCCGAAGCTGATCCTGAGGTGAGCGAGGCGATCGACTTCACCGAGTTCTATCCACTGACCGTTGCCGAGCTTGCGCAGCACGAGCAGTTCGAGATTGCAGGTCGTGGCGTCGTGGTTGTAGTGAGTCCCTGGAATTTTCCACTCGCCATTCCCTGCGGTGGCGTGACCGCTGCTTTGTCGGCCGGAAACACGGTAATCCTCAAGCCGGCGAGTGACACGGTCTTGCCCGCGTGGATGATCTGCCAATGTCTCTGGGATGCGGGGGTGCCACGTGAAGCCCTGCAGCTTGTTCCCTGTCGCGGTGCTGGCGGCGGCCAACAACTGGTCAGCCACGACGATGTCGATCTGGTCATCCTGACCGGCGGCACCGAGACTGCCCGGCAGATGCTTCAGGCCAAGCCCAGCCTTCAACTCATGGCCGAAACGGGTGGGAAGAATGCCACGATTATCACTGCTTTGGCCGATCGTGAACTGGCCATCAAGCATGTCCTGCACAGCGCCTTTGGCCATGCCGGTCAGAAATGCAGTGCAACCTCGCTGCTACTGCTGGAAGAAGAAGTTTACGAGGATCCCGAGTTTCGCCGTCTTCTTATCGATGCTGTCCAGAGCCTTCCGGTTGGCTCGGCCTGGGAGCTTTCCACCCGGGTTGGCCCGCTCATCCGGCCTCCTAAAGGACCGCTCCTCCGAGGTCTCAAAGAACTTGAGCATGGGGAAGAGTGGCTCGTCATGAGCGAGCAGGTTGGTGAAAATCCCTGCCTCTATCGCCCTAGCGTCAAGTGGGGTGTCACCCCTGACAGCTTCACGCACACAACGGAACTGTTCGGGCCAGTCTTGGGCGTGATGAAGTTCAAGCGTTTGGAGGAGGCGGTCGAACTTGTCAATCGCACTGGATACGGGCTGACGAGCGGCCTTGAATCACTCGATGACCGTGAGCAGAGGCTCTGGACGGAGGCCATTCGGGCCGGAAACTTGTATATCAATCGCTCGACCACCGGCGCCGTCGTGCTGCGGCAGCCGTTCGGCGGAATGGGCAAAAGTGCTTGGGGGCCAGGCGTCAAAGCCGGTGGGCCTAACTACGTGGTTCCCTTGCTGCGGATCAGGGAACGTCCCGCTCCAGAACCGTCGGTCGCTCAGCCACCAAACCCACCGGCCGGATTCCTGACTGGTTTTGTCCAACGTCTGGAGGCTGAAGCCGAGCTAGCGGCCAATCTTCGACCGCTCTGCCGTGGATTATGGTCGGAGGTTCTTGTCCGGTTGCGGGACGCCGCCCACGAGTTCACCACCTGGGCCAAGGCAGAGTATGCCACCCAACACGATGCGGTGCTGGTGGTGGGCCAGGACAATCTCCGCCGCTATCGGCCCGTGGACCACCTGCGGCTTCGGCTGACCGCCGACTGCTGCATCGAAGACATCCTGGTTGCTGTATTCGCTGCCGTTGCGGTCGGCTGCCGCCCGGTGATCTCCATCGACCCAAACTGTGCGGCTGAATTGGTCGGTGTGCTCGAAGCCATGACCAACGACTGGGCTGGAAGGATTGAGTTGGTTGAAGAAGACGAGAGGAGCCTGGCCAATGAGATACGACGCGGCTTCGTCGATCGGGTTCGGGTGCCCGCCGGATATCGGGCCGACACTGACGTGCTGGCGGCCTGTCGAGAGGCGTTTGTTCCCGTCATCGACCAGCCGATTGTGGCCAGTGGCCGGATTGAACCCCTGTGGTATCTCCGGGAGCAGAGCCTTTCCGTCGATTACCACCGGTACGGCAATCTCGGCCGGCGGGCCGGGGAAATGCGACGGCCCGTCCACTGAACAACGGCAGAAGACTCGTGAAACGCCTTACGTTGGGATCAGGCGAGGAAACTTGGCCGGTGTCGCGGGGCTCTACGATGTCTTCGCCATAACGCAGATAAATCATCTCAGACGCTCTTTGTAGCGAATGCTCAGTCGTTGTTGCTGCAGGTTCAGTGTGGTGCTCCATGGCCTACGAACAAGTCGCTCAAGTATTTCAAATATCTTTACTCGCAAACTATTTCATCTGATTTAACCCATGGGATACACAGCTTCTTCTTAAAGCGTTCATGCGTTTGCTCGGTCACACAGATTCTCTTAACGTCCTCTACGATGCTCTTGCCCCGATCGCACCAGGTTTGCCTCTCGGGGCTTTACGACGGTTTGGCTTTCGGCTCGCTTTTGTGTCGTGGTGAAAAGGCACTCGCTCGGTTGTGACTCCGAAAAAACATCGCTCTTCGCGGCTGATCTTGATGAGGGGGGCACTGTTCCAGGCAGTGTCTATTTCATAAATTGATTTTGTTCGGCCCCCGGGGCCCTTCGTGGAAGTGCAGGCTCTTTTTTTCTGCCTCAGTCGGTATCGAAAGGTTCGATTGTGAGAAACCCTTTTCTGCTTCGGTCTGCGCTTGGGTGCATGCTCTGCTGCTGCTGCCCTTTTTCGTCGATGGCGGTTGAGTGGATCGTAAAAGACGGTCGTCCGAATGCCGAGATCGTTATCGCCGAGCAGCCTGCACGAACCGTACGCCTGGCCGCCGCAGACCTGCAGGCGTACATCGAAAAAATCTCAGACGCTCATCTGCCGATTGTCACCAGTCCAAGCGGCGACAAGATTCGACTGCTGGTAGGTCGTAGCCCATACACCGACGAACTCGGCATTACCGCGGAGGGTTTGCGGTATGGTGCGTATCGCCTTGTCTCAGGCAACGACTGGATGGTCTTTCTTGGTGACGACACTGACTTTGTTCCACGGGAGCCATACCCCCGCAGTCACGCTGTGATTGCAAGTGGCGAGTTGCAAAAGTCCTGGGAGGCTGCTGCTGGCGGACCTTGGAAGGCACCGGACACCGTGATGTGGAAAGACCGCGATAAGGTCCCGGCCGCCGTTGGTCTGCCCGACAGTGTTTCGCGTCCAGGTAAGAACGCCTTCTTTGTGCACTGGGCCTATGACGAGCAGGGGTCGTTCAACGCCGTCAGTGCGTTCCTTAGGCAGTTAGGCGTCCGCTGGTTAATGCCCGGTGAATTGGGCGAGTTTGTGCCCAAGATGAAGTCAGTCTCGCTGACAAAAATCGACAAGACGGTTCGTCCAGACTTCGAAATCCGCCAGTTCAGCGTACACGGGCCGAGTGAGTGGACCCGCTGGGGCATGCGGCTAGGTGTTCGCTATCCCTACGGCATGTCGACGGCCCATGGCATGTCGCGACTTGGCACGGAGGAGATCTTCCAGTCGCATCCCGACTGGTTCGCCATGTACGGCGGGGAACGGAAGTTTGATCCGGAAGACACCAACAACCACTTTTGCTATTCGAGTAAAGGGCTCTTTGACGAAACGGTCCGCTGCGTACGAGCCCAATTCGATGTGTACGACTACGAGGGTGTTTCGGTCATGCCACCCGATGCGTACATTTCAATCTGCCAGTGCGAGAAGTGCAGGGGCAAGGACACGCCGGGCCGGCCGCGTGGGACACTGTCAAATCACGTCTGGGAATTCGTCAACCGTGTGGCGAAAGAAGTGTCGAAGACACATCCCGGTAAGCTCATTTACTGCTGTGCCTACGGCGAGAACAGTCTTCCGCCGACGAATATCAAAAAGCTCGAGCCGAACGTCCAGGTGGTGATCGTCGGCGGCCGTCGGCCGAAGTCCGGCATCGATCAGCAGAATGCTCTTCGGGCCTTTCGCGAGAGCTGGCTGCCGCTGACCGACCGCCCGATTCAGATTTATGAGAACTATCCACTGACCAGCCGCGGCACGTATCTGCCGATCTTCATGGCCCGTGTAATTGGCAACAGCATCAACGAGACCAAGGGGTATTCTCGCGGCGAGGAAGTGTGGGTGAGTCCCTACAAAAAGCTCGATGGCTTCGCGATGTTCAACCACTTCGCCGTCTACTTTTCTGCCCAGGCCTACTGGGGTGGCAAGCAGCACGACGTCGGGAAAGCACTCGACGAGTACTGCCGGCTGATGTACGGCACGGCAAGCGAGGCAATGAAAGGCTTCTTCGATTACTGTGAAGTGAACTGGCAGGCGATGGAGGCCGACAAGGAGAAGGCCGACACAGCGCTGGCCATGTTCGACACTGCCAAGGCGATGGTCCCTCCCACTAGCAGGGAAGGCCAGCGGCTTGCCCTGATCGATGACTATCTCAGCGGTCTGCGAAACAAGAGTCTCATGCTCGCGCAGAAGCGAGGCCAGGTGCCCAAGCTCCGTTTGGTTGGTGAGCCGAAGGATATCGTCATAGACGGCCGACTCGACGAGCTGTTCTGGCAGGACTGGCACGGCAGTCCCATCGGACGCTTCCGCGAATTACAAACGGGCGACTATCCCACCTTCGGCACACAAGTGAAGGTTGGATGGTCGGGGAGCGATCTCTATTTCGCCCTTCGTTGTCAGGACATGCCAGGCGATGAGCTCAACATCACGGCGACCAAGGACGGGGACCGAGCCCTCTGGTATGGCGACGCGGTGGAGTTCCTGATCGCAACCGATTCCCACTCGTACTACCAGATTGCCGTCAACCCTGCCGGAGTAATCGTCGACTTTGACCGGGGTGCCGACAAGGACTCGTGGGACTCCTGGGATTCCAAGGCGGAAGCTGCCACGCGGGTTACCGACAATGGCTGGGACGTCGAAATTCGAATCCCGATCACCGATGACGGTAACGATCCACTTCATCGGGTTGTCGGCCGCAAGCCCACGGCAAGCCTGCCCTGGTTCTTTAATATCTGCCGGCAGCGTGTGCGAAAAAATGGCACCGAGTACTCCGCCTTCTCTCCTACTGGCACAAGTGGTTTCCATCACCCGTTGCGGTTTGCCCACCTGCATGGTGGGCTGTCGCACACGTTTGACTTTGACCCTGGCGTGAAGACCTACATGACTGCCGCGAAGGCGGCTGCGAATCTGCCGAGGGAACAGCGGGCCGCTGCCTATCTTGCCCTGGCCGATGGGGCTGAGGGTGAACTAACCGACTTCCAAAAGGCGTCAGCTTTCAAACTGGCTGCCCAAGCCGCCCGGTCGATGCGGGAATACGAACGCGCTGAGGCAATCACCAGCCTCATTCCAATCGAATCTGTTCGCAAGAGTGCCGAGATGCTGAACCTACTCGCCAAGCGGAAGCCACAAGAGGTTGTTCTTCGCTACGGCAGTGAGGACTTGGACGAGTGGCCTTGTTGGGCTGCTGGTGAGGGCTACTATGCCCGCGGGCGTGCCTACGATGCAACGGGCAATCCAGCCAAGGCCATGGCCGACTACAAAGCAGCATTGCAACTGACCGGTGAAAGTCGCCTGCACAGCGATGTTGTCAAGTTGCTTGAGAAGCTCGACAAGAATCGCTGATCAAAGCGTTCAGACCTCAATTGCCGTTTAGCGTGCGACAAGGCCTTTTCAGATCCTCAAGCATTTGCCGTGATTATTTGTCCTGATCGTCACAGATCGATTGCTGCGTTCGTGCATGACACGCAGTGAATACAGCAAGTGCAATTTGTGCTGCTGGCCGGCATGGGAGTGCATAGATTGAAAAAGTCCGAAAGCCTAAAGCGGTTGATAATGTGGCTACCACGACACCAGGATCGAGAAGCCACAGTGTTTTCAGGGCTTGTTGAAGTAGCCTGCTGACTAGCCGCACTCATCGGCAGGACCGACGGGGGTGTTTTCATGGGCGAATAGGAGGGGACCTTCGCTTCCTGGCGCTGCTACGATAGGGGTGTTCCGGTTTTCGCTGGCCCTGATTGCATTTCATTCATGCCCGTTCTTCGCCACGCCCCCGAGGCCACGCCCGTTGTTGTCGCCTGTTGTAGGACGGCGATTGGTCGTGCCGATAGCCAGCGGGGGCTTTTCCGCAACGTGCGTGGCGACGAACTCGCAGCGGCCGTGGTGGGGGCGACGGTGGAACGGAGCGGTGTGGATCCGACCACGATCGAGGACCTAGTCGTTGGGGCCAGTCAGCAGCGGGATGAACTTGGCGGCAACGTGGCCCGCAGTGTCGGCCTGCTGGCCGGGCTGCCGCTGGAGGTGGCGGCCACTACAGTTAATCGGCTTTGTGGCTCGTCGTTGCAGACTCTAGCCCAAGCCTGTCACGCAATTACTGCTGGCTGCGAAAACGTGCAGGTTGTAGCCGGTGTTGAACACATGGGGCACCTGCCGATGGACGCTGCCATCGACATCCACCCGCGGGCGCTTGCCGGTTCCAGCCGGGCGGTGTTGTCAATGGGCATGACGGCTGAGCATCTGGCGGCTAGTCGTGGCATTAGCCGGCGACGCCAAGAGGAATATGCCCTCGAAAGCCATCGCCGGGCGGCAGCCGCGATGGTCGCGGGAGCTTTTGATGCTGAGATCGTGCCGGTGCAGGGGCTCGACTCTGAGGGCATGGTGACGCTCGCCAACCGTGATCAGTCGATCCGTCGCGACACCAGCCTCGAGGTAATGGCCAGCCTGCCCCCCGCCTTTCTGCCCGAAGTCGGCAGCGTGACTGCGGCTACGTCGGCCCCTTTGAGCGACGGAGCGGCAGCCCTGATGGTGATGAGCGAAGCTGAAGCCAAGCGGCAAGGGATCACGCCAATTGTGCGGGTGCTGGCCACTGCCGTGGTTGGGGTGCCACCGGCTGTGATGGGTATCGGCCCGGTACCGGCCAGCCGCAAACTGCTCGCCCGGGTGGGCCTCAGCCTGGCTGATATCGACCTCGTCGAACTCAATGAGGCCTTCGCCGTCCAAGCGATTGCCTGTCTCGACGAACTCGGCCTCGATCACGAGCGGGTCAACATCCGTGGCGGCTCGCTGGCAATCGGCCACCCGCTGGGGGCAAGTGGGGCTCGGATCGCCACCACGCTGATTCAGGCGATGCGCGATCGGCAGGCCAGCCTGGGCCTGGCCACCATGTGCATTGGTCTGGGCCAGGGGATTGCCGTTGTCTTCGAAAGGGTGGACTAAGCCCGGTTCGGCGGTCACTCCACCTGCCCCAACCCTGAACAGATCAGAGATGGCGATACCCACCACCACAATCGACAGGAAGCCGCCTGATGTCGAACGGGCAACCGTCACGACATTGGTTGAGCTACTTGCCCAGCGAGCGTGGAAATCTTTTGAACGATTGGCTGTTGTCGATCCGCTTGCCGGGCGACAACTAAGTTGGGGGCAGCTGCTGGCCCAAGCGTTGGCAGTTGCCGAGCGGCTGGAGATTGCCGGACTGCGGCGGGGTGATCGGTTGGTTCATGTCGGCGGTCATGGAGCTGACTGGATTGTCGTCGATTTTGCCTGCCTGTTGGGAGGCTATGTTCAGGTCGCCCTCCATGCTGATTCGCCAGTCGCTGAGCAGGCTGAGCAGTTGCAACTCTTTCGACCGCAGGCCCTGATCTGCTCGGGCTCAGTGTCGGCCCCACTTCGGGCCTTGCCAGCCTTGCCTCGGCATGAAGTTCGGGTGGACTGGTCCAGCCCGAATGATGGCGGAGAGCCCGTAGCACTCGTCGCCAGGGTTAAGGAGCGGGCGGCTGCCTGTGAACCCGACGCCCCGGCCGCGATTCTGATCTCCTCGGGCACCACTGGCCGGCCCCGAGGTTTTGTCCACAGCCAGCGGGCGTTGGCCACCAATGCAGTTGCCGCAGCGGCTGAATTTCTGGACGAGCCCGATGATGTACGGCTGGCCTGGCTGCCGATGAGCCATGCCCTGGCCCGGGTCGGCGATCTCTACACGGCCCTCGTCCGTGGTGGCACACTCAGCCTAGTGGCTGACCGCCAGCGGCTGCTGGATGCCTGTCGTGCGCTGCCACCGGCGGTGATTCTGGGGGTGCCGGTCTTTTTCGATCGACTGGCCGCAGCGGTCGAGGCGGGGAGGATAAAAGACTTGGCATCCGCTCTCGGTGGCCGGGTGCGGGTCTGTGTGTCAGGTGGAGCGCCGCTGCGGCACCGAACAGCGGCGGTTTTTCATCGTGAAGGAGTGCCGCTGGTGGAAGGCTATGGCCTGGCCGAAGCGGGGCCCGTGGTCACTGTTTCAAATCCGCGGATTCATCGCCACGGGATGGTCGGCAGGCCGTTGGCTGGCATCGAGCTGAAAATTGACGACCGACCTGCTACCCGCGGGCAAGTGCTGATCCGCACGCCCTGTCGGGCTATGGCGGTTATTGCCTCAGATCACTCCGTAGGAGAGCAGCCCCTTGGCGGTAGTGACTGGCTTGAGACGGGAGACCTCGGCAGCCTCGATGCTGACGGCCAGCTGCGAATCAGCGGTCGGCTCGATGACGTACTGACCCTTGCCAGTGGCAGCAAGTTGCCGGCGACTGAAGTCGAGGCGGTGTTGCTCGAAGACCCAGCCGTAGCACAGGTCTGCGTGATGGGCAGCGGGCTGCCCTGGCCGGTAGCGTTAATCGTACCTGAGCCGAACGTTGTCCGGCGGATGCTGCGGCGGTTGCGGTGCCGGGTCTGGAGTCGGCGGCAGGCACTCAGCAATCGCCGACTACTCAACTGGTTTGGACGTCGGTTGGCAGCCCGGCAGCAGCAATTGCCTCGCAGCTGGCAGGTCCGTCGCTTTGTGTTGGTTGACCATCCCTTCGATGCTGCCCATGGAGAAGCGACCGAGTCGTTCAAGGTGAAGCGTCAGTCCGTGGCCGAACATTTCGGCAACATTCTGGACCGCCTGCGGGTTGGCGAGTTGCCACCGCGGAGTGGAGCAATCGAGCTGCAGGTCACCGGCGGGAATGATCAAATGCATAACCGTCTCAGCCTTGAGAATATGAGCGTGCATCCCTTGGCGACGGCGGCCTGGCAGCGATCAGCACACGGCATGTCTTTAGGGTTTGTCCCGGCGGCGGCGGCCGGAGCGGTGCCATTGCCTGCTACCGTGGCTGACGTGGTCGAGCAGGCTGAATCCCGGCTTGCTGAGCTCGCTGCTGCGGGAAGGCTCTACGACGCTGCCGAAATAATTCCTGCCGATCAGGCTGCTCCACTGGCTGATGCACCGACGCCGCCGACTGGTAAGCTCACCCGCCAAGCTGAAGTGACGCTGGCCGAGACCGGCCTCTGGGGGCTTGTCGTCCCTGAGCAGTTCGGTGGTAGCGGCTGCCGCTTTGGCGACTTTGTTCGAGTGGTGAACAGGCTGGCCGGAAGCTGCCCAACCGTCGCTGGGATGCTCTCAGTGCATTCGACGATTGGCGCTGTCGCTGCAGTCGCTGACTTTGGCAATGACCAGCAGCAACAACGCTGGCTGCCTCGTCTCGCGGAGGGCCGGCCACTGTCGGTCTTTGCCGCGACTGAGCCCGATGCCGGCTGTGACCTCGGCCGCGTTGCCTGCCGGCTGGAACGCGACAGCGACCAGCTGCTGCTTTCAGGCACCAAAATGTTTATCACGGGCGCGACCTACGGCCGCGCAGTCAAGCTGCTGGCCTTGCTGGATGGCCAGCCGACCGTTGTGCTGGTTGAACTACCCGAGGCCGATACCTCCGAGTTTTCCCTACGGGGGTACGCCCTCCACCCGCTCAGGCACGCCCACAACAAGGCGCTTGAGTTCCGCCGATTTCCCGTTTCAGCTGCCGATGTTTTGCTGCCCGCCCCAGCGGCCAGTGGGCGGGAGCGTGACGGAATGGCGATTGTCTGGCATGGCCTCAACCGGGGCCGGGTGACCTTGGCGGCGCAGGCGGCCGGCACAATCGGCCTGCTGATCGACCGGGCGGTCGACTTTGCCTGGCAGCGACAGACGTGGGGCGAGCCGATTGCCTGCCGGGAGTTGGTGCAGGGACGCATCGGCAGAATGGTGGCGGCGCGGCTGGCCTGCGAAGCGTTGGCGAACTGGGCAGCGGCAACGATCGACGCCGGTGGATCCGGCGAGTGCGAGGCCATTCTGGCCAAGGTGGTCGCCAGTCGCTGTCTGCGGACGGCAGCCGTTGAGGCATTGGGCATACACGGTGGCCGGGCGTTCTTGGTCGGCCATCCGCTGGGTGACTCATTTCACGATCACTTCGCAGCCGGTGTCTATGAGGGTGAAAGTGATCTGCTGGGCCTGGCCCTGTTCAAAGGGGTGGCCAAACGTCATCCACTGGCCACCGCGGCTGGTGGGCGGCGGGTGGCCGGCTGGCTGGCTCGGCAAATCGCTTGCCGCTGGCAAGTAGCTCGTGACGCTGACGATCGACAACTGCTCGAAGGCAGGCTGCAGGACTGTGCCCGCCAGGCCCGCCGAGGCTTGGCTCGCTGGAGCCTTGAAGCGGACCGCTGCCTGCGGCGTTATGGCCGCGGGTTGGCCGATCGGCAACTGGTGGTGGCCGACCTCTCCACCCGGCTGCAGCAGTTCATCTCCTGCTTGGCGATCGTCCACCAGGCCGACAGGCAGGCTGATGAGAAGACCGTGCTTGCCGCCACCTGCTGGTGCCGCGAGGCGCTGGCAGCGGCAACGGGCAAGCGGCCCACCGCCGCTGATCAGGCATCGCTTGCCACACTGGGCAAGCTGACGCTTGAGACGAGATAGGCTGCCTACTCGCTTGCCTCACGGAAAGCTCGGACGTCGTGTCAATCCTGTCCGGCACAAGATGTGCCGCCTCAGATGACTTGTGTTGTAGAGCTGGTTTTGAGAGGGGGAACACCGACGTCCGGCGTGGGTCGGGGCTGCCCGTGCCCTGTCGCCGGCCATTCGCTGCGGCCATCCAGGCCTTCGCTCGTTCGAAGCTGCCTGCGCTCCGCCATCCATGGCTCTGCTGGCCAGCTACGCCGGCTCTCAGGGTACGGGCACCCCTCCCGGAATATCACGTGGGGATTTGATCCAGGATGGGTAGGCTCGGGGGTCGGTGAATGCTCGAGGAGCGTTGGGCGTATCCTCGCCCGGCGACGAGACCTTCACCGCCCCCGAGCCGGCGCTTTTCATTCGGACGTCGCAGTGCCTGCCCGACGCCGGGCAGGCTCACCGGTTGGCGACGACGGCCGGCCACCAGGTGCAGAGGTACCAGGCCCGCGGCGTGGTCCACTCGGCGAGGGTTCGCAGTGACGTCATTGCGCTAGCCTGGCTGGCACCGCCAAACACCTCGTCGAGCAGGCCCCGTGGCCGCTGGTAGCGGACTACGCGGGCAGTCTCCGCCGACA
>CAZKSP010000040.1:0-13675 GCA_964555385.1 uncultured Chitinophagaceae bacterium | reverse complement strand
CCACGCGGAGCCGACGAATGCCGGCTGGGCTGTGAGCAATTCAGCCAACCTCTTCCTCCGCCCGCTGCATATAAGCAATACTCTCGCTGGCCAACCGCTCAGCACCCGGCGTGTAATCGAACACTTCGACACTCACCCAGCCGCTATAGGCAATTTCCTGCAGTGCTTGAAAGATTGGCGCGAATTCGATTGCCCCAAAACCGGGCCCCTGCAGGTTGACATCGTTGGCGTGAAAGTGCTCGAGATGCGCGGCACTGGCATGAATGATCTCAGGAATCGGCAGGTCCTCTGAGGCCATCGCCTTGACGTCAAGATGCAGCTTGACGTGCGGTGAGCCGATCGCCTCAATCAGCTGACAGGTCTCCGCTGCTGTGTTGAGCACGTCGGTCTCGATGGGAGACAGCGGCTCAAGAGCCAGTACCGTATCGGTCGCCTCCAGCAGAGGCACCAGACGGCCAAAGACTTCCCGAAGGTATTCATCGGCCTGCTCGGGACTGACCCCTGGCAGGAGGCTTCGCTGTTGGGGCGAACCAAAGACCAGGATGCGGCCCCCCAGGTCATGGCAGAGCCTGGCCAGTTCACCGAGGTAAGCAACCGTGCGATCGCGTACCGCTGGGTCGGGGTCGGTCACATGAAAGCTCTCGGTCTTGGCAAGCAGCCAGTGCAGGCCAATGCAGTCGAGGCCCGCCTGTGCAATCGTCCGCCGGAGGTCGGCCCGCTGAGCTGCCGATAGCTCCCGTGGATCGCTGCCAAGGGTGAAGGGGGCGATTTCAATGCCGGTGTAACCACACTCAGCGGCAAACTCGCAGGCCCGCTTCAAAGGCCAGTCGCCAAAGGTCTCGTTGCAGATGCCGTATCGCATGGAAGGAAACTCCTCAAGAACGGGCAGTGGCTGGTGGTGACGACAGAGCGAGCCGTCAGTCTTTCAAGGAGACGACGCGGCCGGTGCGGGCCGATTTGTAACAGGCTTCGATGATCGCTACTGCCTTGCGGCCCTCACGGCCATCAAGGCTGGGCTTCCGGCCGGCGGCTATGGCGTCAAAAAAACTTGTGAAATTACGTGTGTGGCAGGAATAGTCGATTGCCATCGGATCAGCCGCCCCACCTGAGGTACTGCTAGCACCGCCGAAGCGTTCGCGGGTAGCCTCATCGTCGGGCAGGGCGTCTCGAAACTGCCAGGTAACCAGTTGCTCTTCCTCGATTTCGGCAGTTCCTCCACGGCCGCCAAAAGTGAACCGCCGCAGCTGCCCGGGGTAGAGGCTGGTGGCGGCCAGCAGTTGGCCGAGGCCACCGTTTTTGAGTTTGAGGACGGCGACACATGTGTCCTCCACCTCAAGCCGCTCAGGGTCGTGGGCCTTGACCGCCGTAAAGGCAGCCACGCTTTCGACCGGATTCGCCTCGGAAGCAAGACCGGGCATGGTCGCCCCGGCAATCCACTGCAGGGCATCGACTCCATGAATTGACTGGTTCATCAAGGCACCGCCCCCATCCAGCGCAAGTGTGCCCTGCCACCGACCGGGGCCATAGTAGGCATCATCCCGCCACCAGGGCACGGCACTGGCGGCCACCGCCAGGTCGCCGAACCGGCCGGCCGCTGCCGCCGCCTGCACAGTTTGAATCACGGGGTTGAATCGCTGCGGAAAGATTGCTCCTAAAGCCACGCCGGCCTTGTCGGCCGCCGTAATCATCCGGTCGATTCGCCGGGTCGTAATTTCGAGCGGCTTTTCGCAGATGACGTGAATGTCTTTCCGAATTGCCTTGAGGGCGGCCTCGAGGTGCGCGCCTGACGGTGTGGCAATCGTGACGGCATCGGGCTTTTCCCGCCGCAACATCCTGGCTGTATCGGCGTACCAACGGCAACCGTATTGCTCCGCGAACTGCTGGCCCTTGGCCTCAGTCCGACAGGTCGCAGCCACCAGTTCGATGCCGGGAATATCCCCCAGGGCCCGGGCATGCATGCCCGCAATCGCTCCGATCCCAATGATTGCTACCCGCACGTCTGGCCTCCTCTGATCGCTTGCTGCCGCCTTGGCAGTCTGCCTGCCTCGGATCAGCCGTTATCAGGATTCTCGCCTATGGGCGGACCAGTTGCCAGCCTGCCGAGCGTCCAACTGCGATGCCCGCCAAAGTGGATTACTTCGGCCAGTAGTTGGGCGAATAGAAGTGATCAACAAAGCCATCATGGAGCCGGCGGAGCGTCGGCCAGCGGCAGTGATCACGGCTGCCGGCCCGCGGCTTGCATGGCCCTTCATAGAGTGGGCCACTGCTCGGTGAGCCGGGAACTCCAACCAGATCATAGGGGGCAGGCGGCTGAACAGGGTGGCAGGGAGGGGGAGGCACCAGAGGGCAGAGAATTCGCGGCTCCCCGCACTGATAGAGCTGCTCTACGGGGGCGAACCAGTCGGCAGGTGAATCACTGCGATCGGGTACCAATTCTTGCAACAAAGACTCAGGCGTGGCGTCGGGCGGCACTTCAAAGCCGGTCTGATTCGGGTCTGCCGGCTCTCCGCGCTCGACTACTTCTGGCGCCGCCTCAGCATTCTTCTCGGCCGGGGTGCTTGGACCCGGTTGTTCAGCCTGAACCCCCTTCGTCACCGCGATTGTGATCACCAGCAGTCCTGTCAGAATGGAGCACACGCGAAGTTGCCGCATAGGATTTCCTCACCTGTTCACGATCTCGTCGTTTCAAGTAGATCGGCAATGAATGAACGGTTGCTTCCCCCAAAACCAGCGTTTGAAAAAAAGTTGGCACCGCCTGCCAGACAATGGAGAAGCTAGTAAAACCATTCCGCGCCGCTTTTCTTCACGACTCAGCGAGGCAAAATAGGAAAAACGAGGGAGTCCCTCTCGAACTTTCCGTACGCTGGGCATTCACCCCGGGCCGATTCCCATGTCGCAACCGCTTGCCGCTTCACCCATCGAACTGCTTCGCCGCACCGGGGCCCAACTGGTACTGGTGGCGACCGGCGGTGGCTCCGAGACCATTCCAATCCTGTTGACCGAACCAGGGGCGAGTGATGTGGTGCTTGAAGCGGTTGTCCCCTACGCCCGACCGGCTATCGACGATCTGCTTGGGGGCGAACAGGAGTCGTACTGCAGTGACCTCACCGCCCGGCGACTGGCAGTAGCCGCCTGGCAACGAGGCACGGCCCTGGGGGCAACGGCAGACCAATCGGTAGGGCTGGCCGTTACGGGCAGCCTCCGATCGCTCGAGCCCAAACGGGGCCAGCATCGGCTGCAGGTTGCCCTGCATCGGCTTGCCGGTACGACAACCGCCACCCTTGTCCTGAAAAAAGGGGCTCGAACTCGGGTTGAAGAAGAACGGCTGGCGGCAGTGCTCAGCCTCGACCTGCTGCTGGCCGAGGCTGCCGGCGAGCCCGTGGCCCAGTGGCGGGATGAACTCAATGCCCTCTTGCTGCCGGGCGAGCACATCCTCCGGGAACACTGCCATCCCCCGGCCTCTTGGCAGCAACTGTTCTCGGCCACCGCCGCTGCGGTATCCACTGGGGGGGCTGATGGTGACAAGACTGAGGTCGTCCTGCCCGGCGGTGAACCGCAGCATCCGGTGACCGGACGGCTGCTGTTTAGCGGCTCATTCGCCCCACTTCACGAAGGCCATCTGGCCATGGCCCGGATTGCCGAGGAGATCGCCGAACGCCCCGTCGAGTGGGAATTGTCGGTGTCCAATGTTGAGAAGCCGATGCTTGACTACATCGAACTGTCTCGGCGAACAGCCCAGTTCGATGGGCGGCCCCTCTGGCTGTCCCGCGCCGCCACCTTTGTGGAGAAGATCGACCTGTTTCCCCAGTCGACATTTGTGATGGGGGCTGACACCTACCTGAGGCTGGCCGATCCCCGTTATTACGGAGGCTCGCAGAAGCAGGCCGATGCTGCGATCCGTACGATCTGCCGGAAAACCCGCGGGCTGATCGTCTTCGGCCGCGAACAGGATGGCGAGTTCCACAGCCCTGCGCAGGCCGACCTGCCTCAGAAGCTCAAGGAAGTGACCTACTTCGTCTCCGAGCGAGAATTCCGCATGGACGTTTCAAGCACTGCCATCAGGGCTGCCACCCTCGAGTCGGGTTCCAACTAAACCGTTCAGGATCGAACAATTTTTGCCAGCCCCGCACCGAGCCGGTCAAGCGTGAGGCTGTGATCATCCGGGCCGATGTGGACGCGAATCAGGCTCAGGCCGGCGGCAGCGGCCAGTGCCCGGGAAATTGCCACATCAAACTCCCCCTCGGTCCGCACCTCGTATCCGACACCTCCACCCAGCACCTGCGGCAACAACTGATACTGCCAGGGGTTGATGTCATTGAAACCACCTTCGTGAATCAATCGCTCGGTACCGTAGCCACCGTTGTCGAGCACGATCACCGTGACGGGCAGTTGGTGCTTGACGAGTGTTGACAGTTCCATGCCGGTCATCTGGAAGGCACCATCGCCCACCAACGCCACCACCTTGAGCTCGGGACGGGCCATCTTGGCACCCAGAGCTGCCGGGACGGCAAACCCCATCGAGGTGTAGTAGGCAGGTGAAAGAAACTCGGTCTGGCCACGGATGACGAGCTCACTCGAGGCAAACAGGGCATCACCAACGTCGGCGATTACTATGGTCTGGTCATCGAGCGACTCATCCAGCCGACGGACGAGTCGGGTGGTGGTAATGGGGCGGTCAGGCTCAAGCTGAAAGGCTCCATGGGCTGCGGCCGGGCCGGGAGGAAGCGTCTGCTTTCGGGCTTTGGGCCGCGCAGCAGCCAGCCCGTGAATAAAGTCTTCGAGCAGCACGTCGTGAAAATGGTGGTGGCTGATCCGCAGCTCTTCACTGGTGGCCAGCATGCTGTGGGCCAGATCGATCTTGGCTGTGAAGATGCCCAGATTAACGTCGGTCAGCATGGTGCCGAGGAGGATGACGCAGTCACTTTCCTCAACAAACCGCGAGATTTCCGCTCGGCCCATCGCCCCTTCATAGAGGCCGAGGTAAAGCGGGTGAACCTCGCTGATCACGCTCTTGGCCAGCATCGAGGCAGTGATTGGAATGCCCGCTGCCTCAGCCAGCGCCAGCGTCTCGGCCTGCAAGCCATAGCGGTGGAGCTCGACACCAGCCACGATCACTGGGCGTTTGGCTGCCTCGATTCGACTCACTGCCTCGCGGACCGCCTCGGCCAACACGGCAGGATCGCTTACAACCGGTGGTGGCGCGAAGGGCCGCGGTTGCTCCGGCACCATGTCGACAAGATCACGGGGCAGCTCCAGATAGACCGGCCGCTTGGTGCGATGGGCGGTATCGAGGGCGTAGTCGATGTCACGGTAGGCGGTAACCGGATCGTTTAGCTCGAGGCTTACCGCGCAGAGTTTATCGAACACCTCAAGTTGGGTGTTCCAGCCCCGCACCCGGTGATGCAGCAGGGGGTTGTTGACCCGCTCCTTCAGTCCCGTCGCGCCTGAGATCACGACGACCGGACTCTGCTCGGCATATGCACCGGCAATTGAGTTGGCGAGGCTGAGACCACCAACGCCGTAGGTGACACAGACCGCTCCCATGCCATGGACGCGGGCATAGGCATCAGCAGCGAAACCCGCACAGTCCTCGCGGGTGCAGCTGACCAGTTCCAACGGACTGTGCTCAAGCATGCTGTAAAAGGCCAGCACATAATCTCCCGGCAGACCAAAGACATGGCCAATGCCATAGTCGGCCAGCCGGTGGATGAGATAGGCACCAATCGACAGCCCTTGCTCAGCTGGCCTTCGATTCATGACCGGCCGACTGCCTGTGCGATGCTTGGTGAGTCGGCCCAGGGCACCTCTGCCATAGTTTGATGGTGAGTCGGCCATGACGTTCCTCCCGAGCGTGAATGCGTTTCCCATGCGTGCCGAAGCCGCAAGGAAATTTTACGCAGGCGGCCGCGGAGCGTTTTGCTGGCCATGCCGTTTTCGCCAGACCGCCAGAAGCGTGAGCCAAAAGCCCAAAAATGCGGCCACGCAGGCCAGCACAATCAACGGCCGTAACGGATTGTAATTCAGGGTGTAGGCACCGATGGCCTGGGCAATCCCCCAGACAACCAGCCCACTGATAATCAGCCGAATAATCCGCTCGGCACCCGGGGGTGTCGATCTCGGTAGTTCATGGGACAACGGTGAAGAATCGGCTGGCTCGGCCACTTGGACTCCGCATTCGGCTCGGCAAAAGACTGGCGGCAGCGACGAGAAGCCCTCGGCCGTGCCCCGTCAGCAGTGTAACGGCCTGCCGCGACTTGGCATCTGGCAGACGCAGAGAAGACACCGCTGCGCTGTCGCGCAAAAAAAAGGCCCCCGGAACGGCCCAGGTCCCAGGGGGGCGGAGAACCTGAACCGTTTCCGGGAGCGATTGGTCAGTCGTCGCGATCCGAAGCGGCAGTTCGCCCGCCTCAGGGTCACTGTCTGAGGTTGTGACCCTCAGATGGCGGAACAGTAGGGAGCAGCCATCGGGCGGGTCAAGCCCGAAAACATCGGGAAAGTTCCGGGGGATTTTCGCTATTTTGGGCGGGTTTTGATGCCAGCCATTTTTTCGGGTGGCTGGTAAGCTTTTCGGGCAACTCAGCCTCTTACGCCAAAGGCTGGTGACGCCAATGAGGAGGAAGATTTGCCGTGACGACAACCCAGCCCATCACAACACCTCAGCCACCGATTCCCGACGCCGGGACGCCGCCGCTGCCAGCCGCCTGGCAGGCTGCATTCGAACAAGCCCTTCCCTATGCCGATTTTCTCAGCACCCATGCCACCCCCGACCAACGCAGCCGCTGGGATGCCTTTCATGGTCAGGTTGTGCTCTCCGCAGCCCAGACAGAGCTTTTGGATAGCTTTGTTCGGCGGATGCCGGTGCTGGTGCTGGCGGGCGCCTGGTGTGGCGACTGCGTCAACCAGTGTCCAATCTTCACCCGCTTCGCTGAAGCCTCACCGCTGATCGACGTTCGTTTCCTCGATCGCGACGCCCGGCCCGAGATCGCGGCTCACCTGAAGGTCTGCGGTGGCCAGCGGGTACCGGTCGCCATGTTCCTCAGTGAAGACTTTCATCCGGTGGTCTTCCACGGTGATCGGACGCTAGCGGCCTATCGAATGGCGGTGGCAGATCAATTGGGAACAAGTTGCCCAACCGGACTGGTACCACCGGCCGAAGAGGCGGTGGCGGCTGTGGTCGCCGACTGGCTCGGTATCTTCGAGCGGGTTCAGCTGATTCTGCGGCTATCGGGCCGGCTTCGCAAACTCCATGGTGACTGAGCGGTCGATGGATGACCGCGTGGTCACTGCCCAGAGAAAAGGATCGCCATGACCAGTCGTGAGCGTTGGACGGTTTACCCGCTCCTCCTACTGGCAATTGGGCTGGCGGTACGGGCGGCTGGTATCGCCGAACCGGAACTCGTCACCGATTCACTCACCGCAGCACAGATCCGCTGCCGCGAGTTGCTTGTCGAAACCGAGGATGGCACGGTGCTCATCCATATGGGGCGGGTGGTTAATGGTGGCGGCGGCCGGATCGAAATCAAGGATGCCAGCGGCACTGACACAATCGCCATTGGCACCAGACCGGGTGACCGGGAAGGCCGGATCGACTACTTCGACACCGATGGTCAGCCTGCTGCCGAGTCGGCTGACACCGCCTTACGCCGCAACGCAAGCAAGTACGCCCGGAGGGACTCGAACCCCCAACCCTCGGTTCCGAAGACCGATGCTCTATCCAATTGAGCTACGGACGCTTGTGAGAGGAGTCTACCAATACTGGGGCTCGGGAAGGATACCCCCGCCTGACACCGCCGCAGCCCCCGCCCCCCCGATGGCACCGATCGGCCGAGCCCCGCCCGGATCGCCCGTGGATTGACCAACCAACCCCAGTGGGCCACGATAATGGTTCGTGTGTTCCCTTTTCCTTCCCGCCCCCCCGGCTGCTATGCCCAGCGTCACCCTCCGCGTGCTGCACGGTGCTGATCGGGGAAAGGTCTATAGCGAGGTTCCCACCCCAGTGACCATCGGTCGTGAGGAAGGAAACACCATCCAACTTAACGACGAGCGGATCAGCCGCTATCACCTCAAACTGCAGGCTGACAACCAAAAGATCGTGCTGACCGACCTTGACAGTACCAATGGGACAAAGGTCAACGGCGAAGAGATCCATGTTCGCATCCTCCGTGACGGCGACATGATCGCTCTGGGCCGATCGGTCCTGCTGGTCGGCTCCCACAGCGACATCGACCGCCGGATTGCCGAGATCGCCTCGAAAGACTCTGGGAATGGGTCAGAACGGGCCAAGGTCATGCAGCGGCGTCTCGAACGGGCCGCCGAGCATCACTCAGACGTAATCGAAGATCTCGGCGAAGCGCGGCTGCCACTTTTACCTGGTGGCCCGCCGCCGCTGCCGGAGCATCTCAGCCCTGCCCAGTCAGCTGAACTCTGTGAACTACTCGACTACGTGCAGGCGGTGCTCCGCGAAACAGCCGACGGGGCGGTAATGCGGCCGGGCCATGAAAAGGTTGAGATAGACTTCGCCCCCTGGCAGGGCCTGCTTGACCTCCAGGCACGGCTGGCCGAACTCTTGCGGCAGATCGCTGAACCGCCCCCCGATTGACACCTCCAGCCGGCGGCGGATGCCGCGGCACGATTGATCCACCCGCGTTGCCCAGGGACGAGCCCGCCGATGGAAGCGACTCCTCAACGACCGTTTGCCCACCTCCACTGCCACAGCCACTACAGCCTGCTCGATGGGGCCAGTTCGATCGACCGGCTTGTTGGCCGAGCCGCAGAATTGGGGATGACGGCGCTCGCGATCACCGACCATGGCAATCTCCATGGAGCAATTGAGTTCTACACCAAGGCAAAAAAGGCTGGCATCAACCCCATTATCGGCTACGAGGCCTACATCGCCCCGGGCAGCCGGTTTCAGAAAGACGGGGGGAGTCAGAAGGAGGCAAGCTATCACCTCACCCTGCTAGCCCGGGACCGTGAGGGCTTTGCCAACCTGCTGCGGCTGGCCACCAAGGCATCGCTGGAGGGCTTTTATTTCAAGCCCCGCATCGACAAGGAAATTCTCGCGGCCCATGCCGATGGCATCATCTGTCTGTCGGGCTGCCTCTCAAGTGAATTCAGCCGGGCACTCATCGGCTCATCTCGGGAACAACGCCAATCGCTCGACCAGGGCCGGCAGATCGCCGGCTGGTTTCAGCAGGTATTTGGCGACCGCTACTTCATTGAGATGCAGGACAATGGACTCGACCTGCAGCGGCAGGTGACCGATGCCGCCATCGAAATCTCTCAGGAACTCGGCATTCCGCCAGTGGCGACCTGCGACTGCCACTATGTCAATCGCGAGGATGCCGAGGCCCAAGACATCCTGCTGTGCGTCAACACCGGCCGCTACCGCAATGATGCCTCGCGGATGCGGATGGACTCAACCGAGTTCTATCTCAAGAGTCCGGCCGAAATGTACGAGGCGTTCGCTGGACACGACCGTAACTGGGTAGCCGACGCCGTTGGCCGCAGCCAGCAGATCGCCGACTCAGTTGCAATTGAACTGGATTTGGGCAAACGGCACTTTCCAGGCTTCGATCTGCCCGACGGCCGCACCGCCCCGGAAGAACTCCGGCGGCTCTGTCTCGAGGGCCTGCGGGAACGCTATGCCGACTTGTCGAAACGCTGGGCTGATCAGCCCGGCGGCGAACTGCATAGCGATGTGCTGGAACGGCTTGACCGGGAACTCGGGGTGATCAATACGCTTGGATTTGCCAGCTATTTTCTGATCGTCTGGGATTTTGTCCGGCATGCCCGTGACCGTGGTATTCCCGCCTCGGCCCGTGGCAGCGGTGTCGGGGCACTGGTTGCCTATGCCCTGCATTTGTCGCACGTCTGTCCGCTGGAATACGACCTGCTGTTTGAACGATTCCTCGATGTCAGCCGTCTCGAGGCGCCTGATATTGATATCGACTTCTGCAAGGAGCGACGTAGTGACGTCATCGAGTACGTCAAGCAGAAATATGGTGGGGCCAATGTTGCCCAGATCGGCACCTTTGGCACGCTGGCAGCCAGGGCGGCGATCCGCGATGTGGGCAGGGCTCTCGGCATGGCGATTCCTCAGGTCGACAAAATCGTGTCGCTGGTGCCCGATCAGCTTGGTATTTCGCTAGCCGAGGCAACCGCACCCGGCAGCCAACTGGCCGAGGCCTGTGAGGCCGACCCTCAGGTCCGTGAGCTGGTTGATCTGGCGGGCCGGATCGAGGGCCTGGCCAGGAATGTCGGCACCCACGCCGCCGCCGTGGTGATTGCCGATCGGCCACTGGAAGAGTACGTGCCACTCCAGCGGGTGACCGGGAAAGAAGAGGTAATCACCCAGTGGTCGATGAATGACGTCGAGCGGGCTGGCCTGATGAAGATGGACTTCCTCGGCCTCCGCTACCTGACCATCGTCTCCAAGACACTTGAGATCATCGAGCGGACACGTGGTGAACAGCTCGACCCACTCGCGTTTCCGTTGGACGACCAGACAACCTTCGCACTGCTGTGCCGGGGTGAAACCAAGGGGATCTTCCAACTTGAAAGCGGCGGCATCCGCGACCTGCTGCAGCGGATGAAGCCCGACCATTTTCTTGACATCGTCGCGGTCAATGCCCTCTACCGCCCCGGACCGCTTGAGGGGGGAATGGTGGATGACTACGTCGCGGTCAAGCACGGGCGGCAGCAGGCTGAGTACCCGCATCCGGTCATGAAGGAGGTGCTGGAAGAGACCCACGGGGTGATGGTCTACCAAGAGCAGGTCATGCGAATCCTTGAACGACTTGGCGGCATCGAGTTGTCGAAGGCCTACACCTGCATCAAGGCGATCAGCAAAAAGAAGCACGAAACAATCGCCGCCTTCCGCGAGCAGTTCATCGAGGGAGCTCAGGCCAAGGGACTGGGTAAGTCCGAGGCTGCGGATCTGTTCGGATTGATCGAAAAGTTCGCCGGCTATGGCTTTAACAAAAGCCACTCCACCGCCTACGCGCTACTGGCTTGGCAGACCGCCTATCTGAAGACTCACTATCCGACCGAGTTCATGGCGGCTCTGCTTACGGGAGATATCCCCGGTCGCAACTTTAAAAAGAAGGATGCGGTGGTCGAGCACATCGAGGATTGCCGCCGGATGGACATCAGCGTGGCACCGCCCGACGTCAACAGCTCCGATGTCGAATTCACTGCACATGAGGGCACGATTTTGTTCGGCCTGTCGGCCATCAAGGGCTGCGGCCGGCAAGCGGCCGAGGCGATCGTAGCTGAACGGTCTGCCAATGGTTCTTTTCGTGACCTCTTTGATCTCTGCAGCCGAGTTGATGGTTCAGTGGTCAATAAGACCGCGCTTGAGAACCTGACCAAGGCGGGAGCCCTCGACAGCCTGCTGTCCCCCGACGGCCATCGGGGCAGTTTGTTCGCTGGTATCGAGCGGGCCATTGCGGCCGGTGCCGCCCGGCTGGCCGACCGGAAGAGCGGGCAGAAGAATCTCTTTGCCGCGTTCGAAGAGGCAGAGCCGGCAACTGAGGAGCCAGTCGCCACGCTCCCCGATGTACCTCCACTGACAGATATGGAGATGCGATCTTTTGAAAAGGAGGTGCTGGGCTATTACGTCCACAGCCATCCACTGGCTGAGTATCGGTCGATCCTTCAGGCTGTCTGCACCCACGGGTCAGCTGAGGTCGGCAATGCCGACCCTCGCAGCGATGTGGTGATGGGCGGACTGGTCGGAGCTCTCAAACTCTCAAATACAAAGCAGCCTCGGCCAGGATCAACTTTCACCCGGTACGGCATGTTCGACCTTGAGGACATGGAGGGCCTCGTCCGCAGCATCTGCTGGCCGGAGGAGTACGCCCGACTGGGCGAGCAGTTGATTCCCGATGCCGTGGTAGTGGTGGCGGGTACCGTCGACCGACGGGCTGGCAGCGAAGAGACCAACCTGATCATCAATGAAATTGTGCCAATCGCTGAAGTCTGGAACCGTCCAGTCCGTTCGGTGCATGTGAAAATTCTCGAGTCGGCCCATGATGCAGCCGTACTCGATCAGCTGAAGGTTCTGCTCGCCCGCCATGCCGGCCCGACGCCGATTCGGATGATTATCGAACTGAACGACGGCCGGCGGGCGTTGCTGGAGGTCGATGGTTATCGGGTTGCCTGGTCGGCAGGCCTGCTGGCCGACCTGGAAAATCTGCTTGGCAGCGGCAGCGTGCGGGCACAGGCGACAATCTCAAACGGTCGCCGCGAAGAACGGCAGAATCGGGGCCGAAAGCCTAGCTTTCAGCCGGCATAAAGCTCTCTTCCCCAACGGCCAACCGGTAGTTTTGCCGAAAAAGTTCGCATTGCCCCCAGTTTTTCTGCGAACTACCCTCCGTAATAGTCCTGCTTCCGGTCAAACCCTTCAAGGGCGGATTGGATTCGGAGAGCAGCCAGCGGCCCCCGCAGCCAGCCCCATTTAGTGAGGGAAGTCTCATGGCGTTTACACGGAAAACATTAGCCCAGTCGATTTTGACTGTGTCTCGTTTCGTATTTATCGCGTTCATTGCAGCCGCGTTGGCAGCATCGACTGCCGTCCATGCGCAGCAGGGTGGTGGACAAGGCGGTGGTGGACAAGGCGGTGGTGGACAGGGCGGTCAGGGTGGACAAGGCGGTCAGGGTACTGGCAGCCAGGCAGGTGGCTCGGGTGTCGTAGTCGATGCTCAGGGCGTCATCCGAGTACTCTCTATGCCCGACAATGCACTTGATCGGATACGCCGAAAGGCTGCCGCTCGGCAACTGCCAAGTGACCTTCAGCAGCCATCAAAGCTTCGCAAGGTCGCACTCGGCCGACTGGAAGCGGCAGTGACTGCGGCACTCGAGGCCGGCCAGCCGGTCCCGGACGAGATGGCAAACCTCGCTGGTCTGACCCGGGTGCAGTATGTCTTTATCTACCCAGCCACCGGTGACCAGCCAGGTGAGATTGTACTAGCCGGCCCCGCTGAGCCGTGGGTACGCGACGCCTTTGGCCGCCCAATCGGTGTCGAATCGACCTCGCCACTCGTGCAACTGGAAGATCTGGCAGCAGCCTTGAGAGCTTTCCCGCCCGGCCAGCCAGCCGATCTCCTTGTCGGCTGCTCAATCGACCCAACCCAAGAAGGGCTTGCCAACATGCAGGCTTATCTTAACAAGATCGGATTGGTGAACCCGCAGGGCAGCATGCTTGAGATTGTTAACGGCATGCGTGAGGCACTTGGACCCCAAACAGTCACGATTGATGGGATTTCGCCGCGGACGCACTATGCTCAGGTCATCGTTGAAGCCGACTACCGAATGAAACTAATCGGTATTGGACTGGAAAAGCCCCCGGTTCGGATGAGTACCTGGATAGATCTAACCTCGGCGGGTAGCGTCGCGGCAAACGCCCTGCAACGGTGGTACTTCACCCCGAACTACGAATGCCTACGGGTCAGCGAAGACAGCCTAGGAGTCGAACTGGTCGGCGAAGGGGTGAAGCTCCTCGGCGCGGATGAAATGGTCATGCCCGATGGCAGCCGCAAGAGTAGCCAACGCTCAAGCCGGGCCAGCAAACTCTTCACTCAGGCTTTCACCCTCAAATACACCCAGATTGCCGACCGCCACCCAGTCTACGCTCAACTGAAGACGCTGATCGATTTGGCGATTGCAGCTGCCT
>CAZKSP010000039.1:0-13732 GCA_964555385.1 uncultured Chitinophagaceae bacterium | reverse complement strand
CAGGCTCGGAGGCTCGTCGATCGGGCTTCCAGCGAGCTGCTGAGCAGTACCGGGCCATTGCCGAAAAGCAGCCGACTCGGGCCGCCGGCCTCTGGGCGCGGGTGGAAGAGGGCCGCACCTTGATTGATATGGGGGAGGGAGAACGCGGGGTCAATCTGCTTAGCGAGACCCTGAAGCTCCCAGCGACCGAGATGCTGATTGAGCGGCTGCAAGTGCGGGCCCTTGCCGCAGTCCTCGAACACTGGAGGAAGACAGCCGACCTGCGAGACGACGCTGGCTTGGATGACCGGCTGCGTCGGCAGGTGCTCGGACTTGGGCCACCAGATCGCCTTGACGATGATGCGATCCAGGCAAAATATGCTGCGGCCGAACTGTTGCTGAGGCGGGCAGAGGAAATCCCTCTCGCTGACCGTCTTCGCCGACAGCCGCTGATTGAAGACGTGCGGCAGCTCGCGAATGATGTCGCGAAGGCTGGGGGAGAGCGTGCTTCCGCTGCCCGCGAACTGCTCGAACAACTTGACAGCCGGGGTCGGGCTGCCGCCCGCCGGTTGGGCCAGACATTCGACGCCGCCGTTGATCAGGCCCGGCGGGCGATTGTGGCGGTGCAGGCTGACCCGACCGACCTGCAATGCGCGGCTGCCCACGACCAGATTCAGAAGGCCCTTCATGCCGGGAGGACTGATCCGCCGGATGATCCCGCTGCTCGTCAGCAGCAACTTCTCGAGCTTCGCTATCAGTTGGCTTTTGTCCTCTACGAGTGGCATCGATATCACGAGGCCGCCGCCGTCGGAGAAGAATTTTTGATCAGCGCACCGGCCGCACCGATCAGCCGGAAGGCGGCTACGATCGCCCTTGCCAGTTGGCAGGCGTTACGAAAACAGCCGAACCAGGCCTGGAGCCTGGCTGTGGTGGGCCAACTGGCCCGGCTCATCGAGGTCATCATGCGACAATGGCCCGATGATGCTGAATCGGCTGCTGCCGCACTGCTCGCGATCGATCTTGCCGCTGCCTCCGGCGACTATGCTGCGATTGAGACGATTCTCGCCGGCCTGCCGTTGGCCAGTGTTGGCCGAGCAGAAGCGCTGCTTCGCGGTGGTGTGGCCCTCTGGCAGCTCAGCAGTGTCATGGATGAGCCAAACGGGTCGTCCGCCGCCGAGGTATCGGCCAGTCGCGCTGCCGGAGCAGCCAGCCGGCTTGATGAGGGCCTGCAAATGATCGCGGAAGAACCCGCGCTGTCTGAACCGATTGTCTCTCTGGCTGCAGCCGCCGCAGTAGCCCGTTGTCAGATTGCCCTGGCGAAGGGGAGCGAATCGGCTGAAAAGCTGTTGCCGTTGTTGACCCATCATTCATACGGTCCGTGGACGCTCCTCCGCGACCCGGTAACCGGTCTCGCACCGCAGCTTGGTGAACCCGGACTCACCTGCTGCCTGATGGGATTCACGCGGGCTGGTCGGTTTGACCTTGCCGAAGAAGCGATCGCGACCCTCAGTCAAAGGCTGGCGGAGAATGAAGAGGCTCAAGTCCGTTTGGCAGCCACAGCCGGGGTGCTGGGGCGTGAGTTGTTTGAAGAACTGGGTGTTGCTGCCCCGATGCCAGGCCAAAAGGAGGCCTTGAGCCTGCTGGTTCAACTCCTTTCCGTTGCAGCCTCCCCCCCTGCCCCGCGGGCTGTGATGTTCTGGGCTGCCACGACCCTCAAGCAGTTGGGAGAGGCGGTCGGTCCGCTTGACCAGGTGGTGCCCCGTGAACGCCGTCGCGATTTACTCGAGCAGGCGGCCGTCACAATGCAGCAACTGCTGGCGACGGAGCCGATAACAAGTCAGCCTTCCTTGAGACTTCAACTTGCCGGGGTCTGGACGGCTCTCGGTCGTTGGCAGGAGGCTCTCGAGCAACTTGATCGCGTGGTCACCGATAAGCGGGCAGGCCGCTCAGTTCTCTCGCAGCGAAAGGCAGCAGAACTCCTCGAGGAGCTGGCCAGGACCCAGCCAGATGCGGCTCTCGCTCGGCAGCTGTTCCGCAGCGCAGTGATGGGCCGTTCGGTCGGTCAGGCGTCAGTATGGGGGTGGGGTGGGCTTGCCAGTCGGATCTCCCGGCAGGCATTTTCCAGTGAAGATGAGGAGGCCCGTCAGCTGAGGGCACTCTACTTCGAGGCCCGCTATCGGCTGGCTAGCTGCCGGCTGGCATGGGCGAACCTCGAGGTTGATGCGACTGCCGCTCGGCGGCAACTGCAGCAGGCGGCAGCTGAGCTGGAGATCGAATCACGGCTTCATCCAGACCTCGGCGGGGAGGAATTTCAGCACCGCTTTGAGCAACTCCACCAGGCGATCAGCCAGGAGCTTGCCGGTCCAGCAGGAGACGATTCATGAAGTGGAGCAGTCGGGTAGCGGGCAGACAGATTTCCCAGGCAAGGCTCTTTTTCATGGGCTGCTTGCTTTCGGGTGGGCTGGTCTACCCGGCGGCGGCAGCTGACCGGGTGGTAACCTTATCGACATCGCTGCTCGGTGAGGTGGTGAGCATGACTCCCGATGCCCTCGAGTTTCGCGAGCAGGGATCGGCTGGCCGTCCCCGTCAGATCCCCGTCGATGAGATTGTGAGCCTTGTGTTGGAAAGCGAGCCGCCACGGGTAACGGAGGCAAGGCAGCTGCTTGAGCAAGATGATTTTCAGGCAGCGGCTGCCGTTCTCGCGGAGGTGAGCCAAGTTGAGCTCGATGTCGCCTCAGCTGCAGCGAGGGGAGAACACGCCTACGTTAAAGCCGCTGTCGCCGGCCGGCAGGCGTTGGCGTCCGGCAGTGATTTGGATGGCGGGATGGCTGCCGTCACAGACTTTCTTGATCGCTTCAGCCGCAGCATCCACCGCTATGAAATGATCGAGCTGGCGGGGGATCTGGAACTGGCGATGGGCAAGCAGGAAGCAGCGTTGTCACGGTATCGCCAACTTGCCAAGGGCCCACAGTCACTGGCAATCCGTGCCGCTCGCCGTGAGGGGGAGACCTTGCTTGAAATGGGCCGTGCCGCTGAGGCTGCCGCAGTTCTCGCGGCTGCCGCCGATCTGCCGGCGGGGAATGCAGCCAGCAGACGGGAACGAACTGCCACCAAGATTGGCGAGGCCAACTGCCTGATTCGGCTTAACCGCCCCGCTGAGGCAGTCGACCTGATTCGGCGGCTGCTGGCCACCACGGAACCACCGGCTGCCGCCGATGAAAAGGGGCAGCGGCAGGTGGCCCGTGCCTATGCCACGCTGGGGCGAGCCTCATTGGCGGCGGGTCGGGATCAGGATGCGCTGATTGCCTACCTGACGGTCGATCTGGTCCATAATCAGGATCAAGAAAGTCACGCTGAGGCCCTCTTCCGATTGCACGAACTTTGGAATCGCGGGCAGTATCCACAGCGGGCAAACGAGGCCGCGCGGCGGCTTGAGACTGATTATCCGAAGAGTTCCTGGGCGAGCCGGATTGGGCAGGCGAGGGATTGAGCCTCCGGGTGGCTTGGCGAAGCCGTACTGCTGCCAGTAATCTACTGCAGAGCCGACGGCGTATGCCCACGGAGAGGCGGCCGACTCGTTCGACAGGGATGTGAATGATGCAAAAGCAGGAAGTGATCTGGTGGCGGACTGTGCCGCTACTGGCGCTGGTCGCCTTTACGACAAGCCTTTCAGGAGCCGCGGCTCAGGAACCGGCTGGAGATGCTGGGGCTGCGCCGGAGGCCGTGGCAGTTGCTCCAGCGGTTGGAGAGCCTGTCGCTCCACCAGACGCCTCGCCCGCCCCACGAAATCTGCTGGTCTATTACTTTCGGGCACTCGGACCGACGTTTGTCATTGTCTTTCTCGGCCTGTCCTTTGCTCTCGTCGCCCTGCTGGTGATGTGCTTCCTGCAACTGCGGCGAACGGTCCTCCTGCCGCCGGAACTGGTAGAAGGCTTCGAAGCACACATCGAGAAAAAAGAGTTTCAACAGGCCTATGAACTGGCCAAGGGCGATGACTCGCCGCTGGGGCGGGTGCTGGCAGCGGCGCTGGTCAAGCTTCAGATTGGCTACGAGCAGGCCCTTGAGGCGATGCGGGAAGTGCAGACCGAGGAGGTGATGCGACTGGAGCATAAGATCAGCTACGTCTCGCTGGTTGGTGCATTGGCACCGATGTTCGGCCTGCTTGGGACGGTGAGTGGAATGGTTGCCGCCTTTTCAGTGATCGCGCAATCGGCCACCCAGCCCAAGCCGGCAGAGCTTGCCTCAGGCATTTCCCAGGCGCTCGTCACGACGCTCATCGGCCTCTGGTTGGCAATTCCGGCAAACGCCTGCTTCAGTCTGTTTCGAAATTGGCTGGAACGGTTTTCGATCGATCTCGATAGCGAGAGCGTGCGGCTGATTGCCAAGGTGCCAGTCGCCAAAAAATAACTGTCGCTGGCAGTGGTGAAGGTTCGTGCAGCGGGGCAGAGAGAGGAGGTATGGGAGAAGTGGCAGCCAGAAGCAGTGGTCCAGCGACGACAGAATTCGACATGACGCCGATGATTGACGTCACCTTTCAATTGATCACCTTTTTCATGTTCGTGCTCAACTTCAGTGAAGCAGAACAGGATGAGCGGATTCAGCTGCCGGCCAGCCAACTGGCAAAGCCAGCCGAAGGAGTGGTGGAGATCCCGATCACCATGCAATTGACAGCTGACGGAGGGGTGCTTTATGCCGGGGAGATCCTGCCGGTCAATCAGATCGGACGGTCACTCGAGCAGGAGCGGGAGGTCATCGTTGCCGCGGGTAAGGATCCGACGCTGGCCACCGTGATTGTGCGGGCTGATGGCAGGGCCCGTACCGGGGATGTTCAGCAGGTCATCAGGATCTGCCAAGAACAGGGCTTTGAGCGGTTTGCCCTCCGCGCCCTCTACAAGCCGGAGTGATCGATGGCCCTGCCTGCTCCGAAGCGTCGGCGACTTGAAAAAATGGCGATCAACATGACGCCAATGATCGACGTCGTCTTTCAGTTGATGATTTTCTTCATGCTCACCCTCAACATCATCGCGCCGGAGGGTGACTTTGATATTCGTATGCCGCTGTCCAAGTCGGCTGGTCCTCCGACCGACGACCTGCAGTTGCCGCCGATTCGGGTGCGACTCACCGCCGACCCAGCCGGCGGGCTGCTGGCGATGACGATGAATGGTGAGCCGGTGGCTGGCTTTGGCGACTTGCAGCAACGGGTGGCCGGAATTGTCGAGGCGGCGCTAGCTTCGGGTGGAGCGGCCGAGGATGTTGAGTTGGAGTTAGACTGCGATGAGGACCTCGATTACTCACAAGTCGTGCAGGCGATCACGGCGGTATCAGGCCGCATCGAGGATGGACGGGTGATTGAGATGATCAAAAAGATCAGCTTTGCCCCTCCGGCCGCTGTAGCAGAATAATCATGGCCGTCGGCAGTGGCCGCTAAGACTGCAAGCTGTTACCGCCGGGGGTGGAACTGCTCGTGGACGCTCCGGAGCCGGCCCGAGTCGACATGGGTGTACCGCTGGGTCGTGGCAATGCTGGCGTGACCGAGCATCTCTTGGACATGCCGTAGATCGACACCACCGGCAACCAGATGGGTGGCGAAGCTGTGCCGCAGGGTGTGTGGTGAGATGTCGGCAGCCAGACCGGCGGCTGCGGCGTGTTCATGGACGATTTCCCAGATCCGCATCCGGGAAAGCCGATTGCCCCGGGTCGAGAGCAGCAGCCAGTCGGCCTGGCCACCACGGGCGGCGAACTGGCCCCGGTGGCGTTCCAGCCAGTCGGCAATCGCCGTCTGGGCTCGGCCGCCGAGCGGCACCACACGCTCCTTGTTTCCCTTGCCCTGGCAGGTGCAGAACTGTTCGTCAAGATGAAGGTCGTCGAGCCGCAACGCCGAGACTTCTGAGGCTCGACAGCCGGTGGCATAAAGCAATTCGAGTAATGCTCGGTCGCGGGCCCCTGCTGCCGTAAACCTTGAGGGGCTGTCGAGCAGCCGATCGACTTGCTGCGGGCTGAGCACGCCTGGGATTGTCTCATCGCGGCGGGCAAGGACCAGCCGTTCGGCCGGGTTGTCGGCGACCACTCCCTCAAGCTGCAAAAAGGCGTGAAAGCTCCGCAGTGTCGCCGCCTGCCGGGCAATGCTCGCCCGGGCCCTGCCCCGGCGGGCCAGGTCACCAAGGAAGTCTCCCAGATCCTGAATGGTCACGGAGAGCGGGCTCAGACCGCCAAGCCAGGCAGCGAAGGCCTCAAGGTCGCGGCGGTAGGCCGCCTGAGTGTTTGCGGCAAGGCCTCGCTCATGTCGCACATAGGCAAGGAAGCGTTCGATCAGTTCACTGATCGTGATGCCCGCCAATGGTTCCGGCTGGGGGCCAGCAAAGGCGATCCGCCGCCTCCGAGATGGTCGGTCAGAGCCCTTTTCGGCTGGTCCTACGGTTGTGGTCGGCTGACGGCGGGGCATTGGCCTATCCGGTGAGGAAACTCCCGAGTGGCCACCAGGATGCCGCCGTCTCAGGGATCGTAGCCCAGGTTTGGTGCCAGCCACCGCTCAACGTCCTTGACCGGCATGCCCTTGCGGGCGGCATAGGCTTCAACCTGGTCTCGGGTGATTCTGTCCACCGCAAAGTATCGGCTTTCGGGATGGCCGAAGTAGAGTCCGCTGACGCTGGCTGCTGGTGTCATCGCACAGCTTTCAGTCAGGTGCATGCCGGCGGCCCGCTCGGCGTCAAGCAGGGCAAAAAGTGCCGGTTTTTCAGTGTGGTCCGGACAGGCCGGATAGCCGGGGGCTGGTCGAATGCCGCGGTACTGCTCAGCAATCAAGCCCTCGTTGTCAAGGTTTTCGTCCTGGCCGAAGCCCCAGTCAATCCGGGCCTGCCGATGCAGCCATTCGGCAAAGGCTTCGGCCAGCCGGTCGGCGAGTGCCTTGGCCATGATTGAGTTGTAGTCGTCGTGTTCACGGTCAAAGCGACCCGCGAGTTCAGCACAGCCATGGCCGGCGGTGCAGGCAAATCCCCCCAGGTAGTCCTTCCGGCCACTGCTCACCGGCGCGACAAAGTCGGCGAGTGCGTAGAAGGTGTCCTGGCCCTTGCGTTCCCACTGCTGTCTCAAGGTATGAATCCGACCGATTTCCTCGGTCCGCTCATCATCGCGGTAGAGCACGATGTCATCACCATTGCTGTTGGCCGGAAAGAAACCATAGACGCCCCGGGCCTCAAGTGATTCAGCGGCAACAATGTCATCTAGCATTCGCCGGGCATCGTCGAAGAGTTTGCGTGCCTCAGTGCCGACAGTGGCGTCTGCGAAAATGGCCGGATACTTTCCCTTCAGTTCCCAGGCCATGAAGAATGGTGACCAATCGATAAAGGGCACCAGATCGGCGAGGGGCACCTTGGAGAGATTCCGTACTCCCAGAAAGCTCGGAGCAGCAATTTCAGCAACCGACCAGTCGGTGGTCCAGCGTTTGGCGACAGCCTGCTCGTAGGAAATTAGCGTGGCCTGCTGCCGCTTCTGAAAGTTTTCGACGTCACGGGCCTGAGCAGCCCGATTGGCCTCGGTGTACGCCTTCCGCAACGCCGGGTTGAGCAGGTTTTCAACCACGCCGGCAGCCCGCGAGGCATCGATGACGTGCACGACGTCACCAGAGTACTGTGGGGCAATCTTGACAGCCGTGTGGCGGGCCGAAGTGGTCGCCCCGCCGATCAGTAGTGGCACCTCGAACTTCTCGTGCTCAAATTCCTTGGCAACCTGCACCATCTCGTCGAGACTTGGTGTGATCAGACCCGATAGGCCGACCACATCGACCTGCTCGTCGCGGGCCTTATTGATGATGGTCGCGCACGGAACCATCACGCCAATATCGACAACTTCGTAGCCGTTGCAGCCCAGGACGACACCGACGATGTTCTTGCCGATGTCATGGACGTCACCCTTCACCGTCGCCAGTAGCACCTTGCCCCGCTTCTTCTGCTCAGCACCTGCGGCTTTCCGCTCTTCCTCCATGTACGGCAAGAGGTGGGCAACTGCCCGCTTCATCACCCGGGCACTCTTGACCACCTGTGGTAGGAACATCTTGCCCTCACCGAAGAGGTCGCCGACCTTCTGCATGCCCCGCATCAGCGGACCCTCGATGATCTCGAGGCTGGTGTCGTATTCCTTGCGGGCGTCCTCGACGTCCTCTTCAACATAGTCGGCAAGTCCCTTCAGCAGCGCATGGCCGAGCCGGCCCTCGACATCGAGGCTTCGCCAGGCATCGGTCTTTGCATTGCCACTGCCCCCCTGCCCCTTCACCGTCTCGGCATACTCAATCAGCCGGTCAGTCGCGTCCGGCCGACGGTCGAAGAGGACGTCCTCGATCTTCTCCAGCAGTTCCGGCTCAATTTCTTCGTAGACCGCCAACTGACCGGCGTTGACGATGCCCATGTCCATTCCGGCCCGAATGGCGTGATAGAGAAAGGCGGCATGCATCGCCTCGCGGACAGCATCGTTGCCCCGGAATGAGAACGAGATATTGCTCACCCCACCGGAAATCTTGGCCAGTGGCATCCGCTGCTTGATCTGCCTTGTCGCCTCGATGAAGTTCATCGCATAGGGGTTGTGCTCCTCCATCCCCGTGGCAACGGTAAGGATGTTGGGGTCAAAGATGATGTCCTCGGGGGGAAAGCCAGCCTCTTCAGTCAGCAGCCGGTAGGCCCGCTCGCAGATCGCCACCCGGCGTTCGATGTCGGTCGCCTGCCCCTCCTCGTCGAACGCCATCACCACCACGGCTGCGCCATACCGGCGAATCGTGCGGGCTTGCCGCAGAAAAGCCTCTTCCCCCTCCTTGAGGCTGATCGAGTTGACGACGCCCTTGCCCTGAACGCACTTCAGCCCCGCCTCGAGCACCTCCCAGCGGGAGGAGTCGATCACAATCGGCACCCGCGAAACGTCGGGCTCGCTGGAGAGGAGCGTGAGGAACTTGGTCATCACCGCCGGCCCGTCGAGCATGCCTTCATCGACGTTGATGTCGATCATATTGGCGCCGTTTTCGACCTGCTGCCGGGCAACACTGAGGGCGGCTTCGTAATTCTCTTCTTTGATCAGCCGGGCGAAGGCGCGGGAGCCGGTGACGTTGGTCCGCTCGCCAATGATTGTGAAGCTGCTCTCGGGCCGCACCTCAAGCAACTCAAGCCCTGAGTAGCGGCTCAGTTGCGGTGGTTCCACCGGCCTTCGCGGCGGGTAAGGAGCCACCGCCTCGGCGATCGCCTTGATGTGGGCCGGTGTCGTGCCGCAGCAGCCGCCGACAATGTTGAGGAAGCCGTCGCGGGCGAACTCACCAATTACCGTTGCCATCATTTCAGGCGTTTCATCAAAGCCGCCGAGGGCATTAGGCAAGCCGGCGTTGGGGTAGCAGCTGACCAGCCGGGGGCAGATCCGCGAGAGGTCGGCCAGGTAGGGCCGCAGTTTCTCTGGTCCAAGAGCACAGTTGATACCGACGCTGAGAAGGTCGGCATGGGCAATGCTCTGGTAGCAGGCCTCGACGGTCTGCGCTGAAAGGGTGCGTCCTCCTTCAAAGACAGTAAAGGAAGCCATGACCGGCAACCTGATGCCGGTTGCCTGAAAGACATCTTCAATGGCAAACAGAGCCGCCTTGAGCACGAGCGTGTCAAACGCAGTTTCGGCCAGCAGCAGGTCGACGCCCCCCTCGACCAATGCCTCAATCTGCTCTTTGTAACAGGCCACCATCTCATCAAAGGTGACGTCCCGATGGCCCGGATCGGCGACGTTGCCGGCGATTGAGAGTTGCTTGTTGGTTGGGCCGATTGAGCCGGCGACGAACCGGGGTCGATTCGGGGTCTTCGCCGTAGCGGCATCGGCAGCCTCACGAGCCAGGCGGCAGGCGACCAGATTCAGTTCACGGGTGCGGTCGGCCAGGCCAAAATCTGCCAGAGCAACCGGAGTGGCCCCAAACGTATTAGTTTCAACAATGTCGGCTCCCGCTTCGAGGAACGACGTGTGAATCTGCCGGATTGCATCGGGCTGAGAGAGGGTTAGGACATCGATGCAATTCTTGAGGTCTTTCGGGTGGTCCCGGAAAGGTTTGCCTCGAAACCCCTGTTCATCGAGAGACAACGCATGCACCGACGTCCCCATGGCTCCGTCGAGAATGGCAATGCGTCGGGAAAGAAGATCGAGGAAGGCCTCCGTCCGAGGGGAGTGATCGCTGGTCATGAAGCTTTCGTGCTGGCTATTCGTTGAACTAAAACGCTGGAATCGGAAAAAAGCCTCTTCTAGGCCTGATCCGTCTTCTCCCTACCCATCATAGGCGAGGCGATCCCGTCAGCCTACCGGGGGCCTTGCCAACCCCTATTTCTGCCCCTGGCAACCTGCGCGCGGGAACAGTGGCTGGGTTCAAGCCGAACCATGCGCTCCGTCGAAACACTAGCGGGGGAGTGTCAGATGAACACGATCGCAGAATTTCCTGATCTTTCAGCCTGTGGCGAGAATCTGCCGGTGCAGGCTGCGAAAGGGGCGTCGAAAGCCACACGCCGAAAGCGTGCGAAGCGAAAAGCAGGTGCCCGCCCTCCGGTCGGGCCGCGGAAGACAACTGCGGCTCCGCTCGGGAGCCAGTGGGCATCGGTTGTGGTGCTGACCACGATTGCCGTTGCAGTTTGGACTGTGGTGTTGTACGTCGAACGACAACCGCTGTCGGGAGTTCATGACGCAGGGGCCGAGCCGTATGCCGATCTCCGGGTTGCGTCTGAACCAGGTGTAAGAGAAGCCACGGTGGAGACGCGGCGACAATGACTGTTGATTTGCTTGATCAAGCATTTCTTGACGCGGCTGCCAAACATGAACCGGACCTTGTCCGTCCAGTTGGTGATTTGGAGAACAGTTCGGCCGCTCAGGCGGAAATCGTTGCAGACCTGTCAGCAACTGCTGGTGAGACGGTAGCCGCTACTGAAACCGTGCAAGGAGCCGATGAATCTTCCGCAGACACTGTTGATCCAACGCTGCAGCAACTTCTCGATCGCTTTCCGGCGCAGTGGGCCGCTGTTGTCACGGCGGTCGAGGAGGCGAGGAAGGCTGGCACGCGGGTCATTGCCGTTGCTGGTCACCAGCGGGGGGAGGGTCGCACGACGCTGGTGCAGGGACTCAGCATGCTGCTGGTGAAGCGGGGCTGGCGGGTGGCCTGCTTTGCCAGTGCATCTGGCTGGTGGCAGGAACTAGTCGGTGATGCCGCCACTTGGCAGGAACGCCTCCCAGGAGTGGCTGCCACCGACGATCTGGTGCTGGTCGATGCCGGCATCTGGTTTCCGCCGGGGCCGCTACGGCCCCAGCAGCTTCAGCTCAAGATGTTCGGCTTTGATGGGGCCCTATTGGTGCGGCATCACGCTCTGCCCCCAAACCCAGCTCGGGATGCGGCGATTGCCAAGGGGGGGCTGCAAGCAATTGGTGAGATCGTCAGTTTTTTACCCGCTTTCCAGCAGAGGGCGGCGTGAGTGATTCCACCCAACTCCGGGCGGTGTGTGGCGGCCGTTTCTCCGCTTGTGCGGCCGTTGGCAACCAGCAGTCGGCGGTTGCCCGGCTGCTTTACGCCGTGCGGCAGCCAGGTGGCCTCGCCGTACTCAGTGGGCCAGGGGGCACTGGCGTGAGTACCGTCTTGGGGTGGCTGGCCGCAGACCTTGAGCAGACTGGCCATCCCGTTCTACAGCTTTCGGCGCGAAGTCTCAGAGGGGCTGATTATTCGGCAGCGGCCAGCAGCCAAGCTGTTCATGCTCCCCTGCCGCCGGTGGTACTCGTCGATGATGCGCATGCGGCGGCCGAAGGAGTGTTGACGGCGTGCGTGCAACAGTGTGGTGACACGATTCCAGCTGTGTCAGTCGTACTGGCCGGTCGGGGCAGGCTGCTGACGCTTCTGGCTCGTGAACGCGATCTCGGCGAACGGATCAGGCTTCGGGCTGTGCTGCGTGCTTTGACGGTTGATGAAACTGAGGAAATGGTGGCTCGCCGGTTTGCAGCAGCGGGGATTGATCAGTTTGAGATCGGCGTGCCGTCCGTGATTCATGCTATTGCTGCTGGTATTCCTCAGGCAGTTGGCCAACTGCTGGAAACCGTCCTGCTGGTGGCGGCCACCCAGCCGGAGCACCGGCTCCGCTGTGCAGATATCGAGCGGATGCACGAGCGGCTCAGCCTGGCGGCAGCGTGACGGCCCCGGCGTGATGCCGCGTTGCTGAGAATGCCTGCGTTGGCAGGGGCGGCTCGCAGTCAGTCATCAGATCGGCCATGGTCACAGCGGTGCCCGTTGACAGGTGCAGTCCTGCCCGGAAGTGGCCGGTTGCCAGCCAGCCGTTTTCAATCCCTGGCAGTGGACCGATGGTCGGCAGGCCGTCGGGTGAGCCCGGCCGTAGTCCGGCCCAAGAATGCTCAGGTGCTCCAAACGGGGTCTCAGGCAATAGCGCTCTGACGAGTCGTTCCAGACGTTCGATTGTTGCCGGCGTCGTGTTGGGGGCAAAGCCGACGTCCTCAATGGTCGAGCCGATCAAGAGCCGGCCGTCCTCTCGGGGAATGAGGTAGTCGAAACCAGCCCCCAGATTCACGACCTGAGTAAGCAGTCCGGGGGCGATGCGATGCAGCAGGATCTGGCCTCGCCAAGGCTTGGTCTGGATTTGGATCCCAAGGTCAGCGAGCAAACCTTCGGACCAGGCTCCGGTGGCGAGGCAGACACATTCGGTCGAAAGCGTTGTCAATCCACTCTGGGGACTGCTGTATCGAACTGCAACGATTCGATTGTTCGCGAGATCAAATCCAGTGACACAGGAATGATCGATCAAAGTAACGCCGCGGGCTCGGCAAGACTCGTGCAGAGCGGCCAGATGCCGGGGCGGCCGCAACTGGGTTTCGGTCGGCAGAAAGCAGCCGCCCTGTATCGTGCCGGCATTGGCCGCTGCGGCCAATGCCGGGGCAAGACGGCCAACAGCTGCTGCTGAGATCCTTTCGTGAGGAACCCCCAGACGCTGCCAGCGGGCGAGGTCGTCACAGAGTTCGGCAGCGGTGGTATCGTCGATCGACAGGGCGAGTGTGCCGCATTGCCGCAGGCCGTTGTCGATGCCGGTCTCGGCCTGCAATTCTGCTGCCCACAGCCGGTGGAGCTGGTCGCTGAAGGCGGTGAATTGTTCGAGTGGCGTGGCATCGGGCCTCAACGCAGTCTCTGGCTGTGCCGGAAAAATGCCACCGGCGGCCCAGGAGGCGGTAGCGCTGGCTGCGTCGCGACTGATGACCGTGACGGTGAGGCCCCGGCCGGCAAGTTCTCGGGCGATCGACAGCCCAATTACCCCACCACCGATCACGCAGCATTCAGGCATTCGTTGCCACCTGGGGGCTGTCGGCAATATTCACCCAGACATGCACATGAGGTGCCCCCCGGAAATGCCAGACGAAAGCCGGGCCCTCCAGTCGCCAGTTGTCCCAGACGCCGTCACCACCAAGGTCACCCTGGCGGTAGAACACCATCCGGCAAGCCTCAAGCCCCCCCTGAGCGGCAAGGCAGCGACGAACCTCGTCACGGTCACCGGTCCGGAAGGGCTCCAGCAACAGGCCTACCACCCGGTCCAGTTCAGCCCGCTGGTCGGCCGAGAGATCGCCCACGGACAAACCCGGGCGGTCAGTCTGGCCGGGAAACGCAATTGCATTCTCGCGGGGTGCCCGCCGCACCAATGCTGCATCCCGTTGCCTGCCATCCAGCATGCCGAAGACTTCATTGGCTGCGACTGCCTGCGGCCAAAAAACATTGCCG
>CAZKSP010000038.1:0-14418 GCA_964555385.1 uncultured Chitinophagaceae bacterium | reverse complement strand
TCAGGCGGTGTGGGCCAGAGATTGATCGGCCGAGAGTGGCTGTTTTGCGGCGGTATCGACCACAACAAACGTCATTAATTGTTCGCAGTAGTCACTCCAGGAATTCCAGCGGGCCCGACGGGCCTCCTCAGTCAACCGATCGAGTTCCTCGCGGTCGCTCAGTAGCCCGGTTAGCGCGGCGGCGATGCCACTGGTGGAATAGGGATTGACGAGGCTGCAGCCACCGAGCTGTTCAGCGATCTCCTGCATACTCCCCAAGTTACTGGTCAGGCAGGGTACCCCCGCCATTACGCTTTCCACAATCGGCAGTCCGAAGCCTTCGGCCACTGAGCAGTACACCGTCAGACTTGCAGTGCGATAGAACCCTGCCAATGCCTCGTCGGAGATGCCCTCGTGAAGTTCGACCTGAATGCCCCTGCTGCGAGCCTTCTGGAGTTCGTGCCGGAACTGGCCATTCAGCCAGCCGGCATTGCCAATAAAAACGCCACGGAAGCGTTGGCCATCCTGCTGTGCTGCGACCATTGCCCGCAGGATGCGAGTCTGGTTTTTGCGGGGTTCGATCGTGCCGACGCAGAGGACCACCGGTTCCGGTGACGAGAGCGGGCCGGTGTGTTCCGCTGCCGCTGTTGGCCGGAAGTCGCCAGCCAGCAGGTGGGCGGCGACACGGACAGTGGGCTTGGTGCGGGGAATGGCCGGAAGCAGTGGTTGAAGCTGGTTTCGCACGGTGTCACTAATACAGCTGACCTGATCAATCTGCCGTATCAGTGTGAGGTACTGCACGAAGCCTGCGGTGGTCGTGCTGACGAAGCACTCAGGATGGGTGATCGGCAACAGGTCGTAGAGAACCATGGTGGAACGCAGTGGTGTGGCGGCTAGGGTCGCAGTGAGGGAATCAAGCTGAGCTGCGGCGGTGATGACCTCGGGTAGCAGGAGGCGGCCCTGCCAGAAAAAGTAGCACACGGCTGGCTGTGGTCGAGAAAAAAGCCCCTGCTTTAATCGTCGGCGCATCTCACGTGAGCGATCTCGAAGCACCCGTAGGAATCGCCGTACCGGCCTGCCCAACCGTGACCGCCCTGCCTTTTTCAAGAATCTTTTGAACACACTTTTCTGCTGCGGATCCAGCATAGTTTTGTTGTCGAAGGAGCTAAACCGTTCCCAGTTAAGTAGCCTGGCCCACTCAGCCTCGGTGAGCGGACGGTACCCGCAGAGCCGCTTGTCGAATCGGATGAATTCATGCCGATGATTGCTGGCGGCGAGGGCCGCGGCGAGTTGTCGCACGACCCGTTGAATTCCACTGTTACGCCTAAGAAAAAGTGTATGGCTGACATCGACGTAGGTAACGGCTGGGTCGGTGGGAATCAGCAGATTGCTAGCGGCGATCCTCTGGCAGGCCGGCCATGCCTTTAGGTTGAGGTCGATGGCTGCCGGTGACTCGGTGGCCAGCAACTGACTGATCCGAGCGGCCTCCTCAGGGGTAGCGTTACGGCCCAGGTAGGCCATGCTCACGAGATAAATGGCTGCCTGTTCAGCGCGATCGTCGGAGGCAGCGTCCCCTCCAGAGTCGCAGCTGGCCAGCGCTTGTTCGATGAATTGCCCGCCCACCGCACGGGGCAGCCCGACGGCTTCACAGATGACTCCGCAGCGGTGGGTGAGTGACTCGAGTGCCAATCGTTTTGTCATCGAAGTGGGCACCGCAAATCCTGGTGAAGCGGCTTGTTCGTGAACACTACCTGACACCCGGGAATTGATTGGGGCAGGAGGCTAACCGGCCTGAAAACGCATTTGGTGGGAACTGGTGATCGAGTTTCCTCCCACGTCTGTCAGCAGCGACGCGTAGACTGCAGCATACCCCTCTGCCGTTGCCCGCCATGAGAAGGCTGCTGCGTGGCGACGGCACCGGTCGGCCGCCTGCGGATCGGTGGCGAAGTGTGTACGGGCGGTCTCGACAACGCTGGCCATGGCCTCAGGCTGGTAGGAGTCGAAGAAAAAGCCCTCGTCACCGGCAATCTCCGGTAGGCTGGTCCGCCGCGACATCACCACCGGCTTGCCGCACTGCATTGCCTCGAGCACTGGAAAGCCGAAGCCCTCAGCGAGTGACGGGAACAGAAAGACCTCGCAGTGCTCATACAGCCACTGCCGGTCGGCATCAGAGACCATGCCGGGCAAGATCACCCGCTCGTTGAGGCCACGCTGCCGCAAGTCGTGCTCCAGTTGCTCGCCATAGGGTGTTGCCTTCTTGCCAGCAATCACCAGCCGTAAGTCGGGTAGCTGTTGGGTTAGTCCCAACAGTACGTGGAAGTTCTTATGGGGCAGAAAATTTCCGACAGAAAAAGCAAAGGGCCCGTCTGGCAGCCAAGTGGGCCGCTGAACCGCAGCTTCGGACTGCGGACTCAGCCCCAGCGGGACGACATGGACTGGTGTGCCGGCTAGGTCAACATGGGCAGCGAGGTCGTCGGCGACATATTGTGAGTCGGTCACGATCGCAGCGGCCCGATCGACCCGCCGCTGGATGTCGGTGAGCTTCCGCCGGATCCGACTCGGATTGCTGGCGTCGGTTTCGCTGTGCAGGAAGTTCAAGTCGTGAATCGTCAGCACCACCGGCACCCGGTCATCCAGCGGCAGATACCGCGACATCTGATTGGTAACGTGCCAGAGATCAGGCCTTTCGATGCCGGGCAGATGCCGGGCCAGCGGTCGCAGCCACCGCTGCAGGCCTTCCTTTCGCCAAGGCCGAACCCGGACGGTGCTGTGGCGAACGCCACCGACGTCGGCAAAGTATCGTTCACCGCCCCGGGGTAAAAAAAAGACCGGGTCGAATTGGTCGGCTGCCAGGCCCAACAGTTCACGGCCCAGGTAGAGCGAAAACCGGCCGAGGCCACAGTTGATGTGCCGCAGCTTTTCCAGATCGATAACGACCCGGGGTAGCCGCCCACGGACGGTGGCTGGCGAAAACGGCAGAGTGGCGGGAGAGCAGTCCATGCGACGCCTAAAGGGGGAACGACCCTGCGATCATTCCGACTTTTCTTCCCGAGGAAAAGGCGAATTTCGCAGCTTATGCGGCCCGGCGGCGCGGCTGGGCCCGGGCCGGCGTGTCCTGACTGACCAAAGGCAGGTCGGCAGCGTCGAAAAAGCAGGTCGGATCGGGCCGCCGCAGGGCCCAGGTGTAGGCGGTGGCAAAGCTGGGCCAGAGCGTGAAGTTCTTCCCGCCGGGGGTCTGGTACCAGCTCGTGCAGGGTGAGAGACCTGGGCGGGATTGGGCGTGCCAGACCGAACGCTCAAACCGTTCCTGCAGCCAGTCGTTGTACTGCCGCTGGGCTTCCGGCCTGACCTCAATGGCCCGTAGCGGTCCGCCCCGCCAGCGGGAACGCCGGAGCCACTTGAGGCACTTACTGATGTAGCCGACCTGGGCTTCAATCATCACCAGGACTGAGTTGTGCCCAAGGCCAGAGTTGGGGCCCATCAGCATGAAGAAGTTGGGATAGCCGGAAACAGCCACGCCCTTGAAAGCCTCCGGGCCGTCAGCCCAGTCGTCGGCCAGGATACGGTTCCCACGGCCGACAATCTCGACCCGAGGGGTTGGGTTGAAGGGCTTAAAGCCGGTTGCATAAATCACGACGTCGGCTGGCCACCGCTGGCCGTTGCCGGTGACCACGCCCTCCGGTACCAGCCGGGCAATCGGCCTGGTGACCAGTTCCACGTTTCGCCGCGTGAAGGCAGCGTAGTAGTCATCGGAGAGCAACACCCGCTTGCAGCCCATTGAATACTGCGGGGTGAGCTGGTCCCGCAAGACGGGGTCTTGCACCTGGCTTCGAATAAACTGTTTGGCTCGCTTCTGGCCGCTGCCCATTGCCTTGGGCTTGAGTGTAAAGCCAATGGCGATCGGCTCAGCTTTCCAGAAGAGGGCCAGCCGCTGGGCCAGTTGAAGCCCGGGTACGTATCGCTTTAGCCAGCGGGTCCAGACCGAGGTCGGCCGATTGTTGCGGGGCAGAACCCAGGGGGGCGTCCGCTGGAACACCGTGAGTTGCTCGACCCTGCCTGCGATTTCGGGGATGATCTGGACGGCGCTGGCACCGGTGCCGATGACTGCCACCCGTTTGCAGGTGAGATCGACATCGTGCCGCCACTGTGCGGTGTGAAAGCTTGTTCCTGTGAACGCGGCCTGACCGGGCAACTCGGGGATCGCCGGAATGTGCAGCCCGCCCATACCCGAGATCACCACCGTGGCGGTGAACTGCCGGCCGTCGGCTGCGGTCAGCTGCCAGTGCTGGTGGGTCTCGTTCCACCGTAGCGCGACAATTTCGGTGTCAAATTTCACCGACGCTTCAACCCGGTGCTTGGCTGCCACCCGCCTCAGATAATCGAGAATCTCCTGCTGGCTGGCGAAGGTTCGCGACCAGTCAGGGTTCTGTTCGAAAGACAGCGAATAGAGGTCAGAGGGCACATCGCAGCCGCAGCCTGGATAGGTGTTGTCCCGCCAAGTGCCACCAAGTGAACTTGCCTTCTCGAAAATGGTCAGGTCGTGGTGCCCCTGCTGCTTCAGCCGAATGGCCATGCAGATCCCGGCAAAGCCGCCACCAAGGATGGCGACATCAGTGTGCGATCGCAGCGGAAGCGTCGCTGAATTGGGTAGGGCAGGTGATGGTGGCATTGGCGAGCGGGTTTGCGATGGGGACCGTTCCGCAGAGACAGCCCCTTAGGGGGGTGTAGCAGTCGGCGTTCTGATCGTTCCTTCGACTGAAGGAAAGTCCAGTTCCAGAAAAAAATGTGATCGACACGAAATTGTTCGCCGCTACTCTCCGCTGTCTTTCCCATTCTGCGGATCTTCGCCGAAGTATGCGTTGGGCCGGTTGGAAAGGGGGGGCTTTCGTGCCATATTGTCGGCTCGGTCGGTGACTGCAGGTTTTTTGGCCTGTCGGTTCCGGCGTTTCGCTCCGCCAAGAAAGCCAGCCATGAAAATCCACGAATTCCAGGCAAAAGACCTGCTCCGGGCCGCCGGTGTGCCGGTGCTCGACGGCAAGGTCGCCCGCACCCCCGCCGAGGCTGCCGCCGCCTTCACTGCTCTCGGGACTTCTGTCTGTGCGGTCAAGGCCCAGATTCATGCCGGGGGCCGTGGCAAGGGAAAGGTGGTTGGTTCCGAACAGCGGGGTGTGGAGCTTGCCAAGTCGGCCGAGGATGCCGCCCGGATCGCCGAGGGCTTGCTCGACAAGACGCTGGTGACGATCCAGACCGGCCCCGAGGGTCAGACCGTCCGGCAGGTCTTCGTCGAGAGCGGCTGTGCCATCGAACGCGAACTCTATTGTGCGATCCTCGTTGACCGTGCCGCCGGCTCACCGGTGATCATCGCCAGTACCGCTGGAGGCATGGATATTGAAGAGGTCGCCGCCAAGACACCGGAACTGATTCTCTCTGAGCCATTTGATCCTGACCGGGGCCTGGGGGCCTATCAGGCGCGGCTGCTGGCGTCAAAACTCGACTTGCCGACAAAAAGCTGGCGATACGCCGAGCAGTTCTTCCGAGCGCTTTGCCAAGCGTTTGTTGACCTCGATGCCTCGCTGCTGGAGATCAATCCGCTGGTTCTGACCAACGAAGGAACGCTGGTTGCCCTCGACGCCAAGATGACCTTCGATGACAACGCCCTGTTCCGACACAAGGATATCGTTGCGCTTCGCGACGAGGCCGAAGAGGAACCGGCGGAAATCCGGGCTGCCGCTGCTGGATTGTCCTACGTGAAGCTCTCTGGCGAGATCGGCTGTCTCGTCAATGGGGCAGGGTTGGCAATGAGCACAATGGATCTGGTGAAGTTCCACGGTGGAGAGCCCGCCAATTTCCTCGACGTCGGTGGCGGGGCAAACGTTGAGCAGGTGACCGAGGCCTTCCGGATCATCCTCTCCGATCCCAATGTCAAAGGCATTCTGGTCAACATTTTCGGTGGCATCATGCGGTGCACGACAATTGCCAACGCCCTTGTCGAAGCCTCCAAGACCGTCGGCTTCAGCGTGCCCCTAGTGGTGCGGTTGGAAGGCACCGAAGTTGAGGAGGGCAAGAAAATCCTTGCCTCCAGTGGCACCTCGATCATCACGGCTGATGGACTGACCGACGCCGCCCAAAAGGTGGTGGCTGCGGTGAAGGCCTGATCCGTACTCGTTTTAAACTCCCTTTCCCTCGATCGGCTTGCACTTCTTATGAGCATTCTCGTCAACCGCGACACCCGCGTCATCTGTCAGGGCATCACCGGCAAGGTCGGTGAGTTCCACACCCGGGGCTGCCTGGAATACGGCACCCGCATGGTTGGCGGCGTGACGCCGGGCAAGGGGGGCGGGACGGTGGCTGATCTGCCCGTCTTCAACACGGTGGCCGAAGCCCGGGATGCCACTGGGGCTAACGCGACGATGATCTTCGTGCCGCCGCCATTTGCAGCCGATGCGATTCTTGAGGCCGTTGCGGCCGGCATCGAACTGGTGATCGCAATCACCGAGGGCATTCCAGTACTCGATATGGCCCGGGTGATGCCCGTGGTTGAGCAGTCTCAGAGCCGGCTGGTCGGCCCCAATTGCCCTGGCGTGATCACGCCGGGTGAGTGCAAGATCGGCATCATGCCTGGCTATATCCACACGCCCGGTCATGTCGGCGTGATGAGCCGCTCTGGTACGCTGACCTATGAGGCGGTCTGGCAGTTGACGCAGCTTGGCCATGGTCAGAGCACCTGTGTCGGCCTTGGGGGCGACCCACTGGTTGGCTCAAGCTTCATCGACATCCTGAAACTCTTTGAGGAAGACCCCGACACACACTCCATTCTGATGATGGGTGAGATCGGCGGCTCGGCTGAGGAAGAGGCGGCTGCCTACGTGAAGGAGCATGTCACCAAGCCGGTGGCCGCCTTCATTGCCGGCAGGACAGCGCCCCCCGGCAAACGCATGGGCCATGCTGGGGCGATCATCTCTGGCGGCAAGGGCACGGCTGAGGCCAAGCTGGAGGCCCTGCGTGATGCCGGCATCGAAATCGCCGAAAGCCCAGCCGACATGGGTGCGGCCATGGCCCGGGCGATCCAGCGCCGCGGCTGAGCGATTCCGGTCAGCCGGCTGACATGTGATCTTCGTCTTGGTGTTGCCGGTTGGTACGCCAGCCGTTCGGGACTGCCCCTGCCCACTCGCTGGACGTTCACTCCGGCCATCCTTGGCCTTCGTTCACTGCCCGTCCGCGGCGCTTCGCCCTCCGGGCTACGCTTGCTTCCGGAGCTCGCTCGTGGGCAGGGGCAGCCCCGAACTCGTTTCAATCGCAGAAAACCACCTGGAAGCCACCGGCGGGAGCCGGCGAACAGGATATACGAGTGGCGTGGGGTGGCGCATTCCTCTAACGACCCTCCCGGCGGTTACACTTGGTCACATGAACGTCGATCTCTTCATTCCTTGCTTTGTTGATCAGATGTCGCCGCAGGTTGGGCTGGCGGTGGCAACCGTGCTGGAGCGGCTGGGACATACCTGCAGCTTTCGTGAGGCCCAGACCTGCTGCGGACAGCCGAGCTTCAATGCCGGCTATTGGGATGAGGCTCGCGAGGTAGCAGCCCGAGCGGTGGGCATCTTCGCCGATGCTGAAGCGGTAGTCGGCCCCAGTGGCTCATGCGTGGCGATGATGCGGGTCTTTTATCCGCAGCTACTCGAGGGTACACCGCATGAGACTGCCGCTCTCGACCTGGCAGCGAAGACCTTTGAGTTTGGGGAGTTCCTGGTCAAAAAGCTCGGCATCACCGATGTCGGGGCCCGGTTTCCTCACCGCGTGACCTACCACGACGGCTGTCACGGCCTACGGGAGCTGGGGGTTCGGGATGAGCCGCGGCAGCTGCTGGCGGCGGTAAAGGATCTTGAGCTGGTTGAGTGCGACGAGCCCGAAAGCTGTTGTGGCTTTGGCGGCCTGTTCAGCGTCAAGTTTCCGATGATCTCGACGGCGATGGCCGAGGTGAAGGGAGGCTCGCTCGCCCGCACGGAGTGTGACTATATCGTCTCAAGTGACCCTAGCTGCCAGTTGCAGCTTGATGGTTGGCTCTCACGGCAGACGGCAACATCCGGTGGCCGGCGGGTTCGTACGGTCCACCTGGCTGAGGTGCTGGCTGGTACTGCGGCAAGAGAATCTGCCTAAGGTCATCCAGTGCGGCTGGTCATTCCTCTGGTGCTGCAGTGACTTTGGTCTCGCTGTCAGCATTTTCCGCCGCAATGACTGTCTCGGGGTTCGCTTCGGCTTTGGTGAACTCTTCGATATCCTCCCAGGTTGCCTCGATAAGTTTCCATCGCTCCCATTGGTGACGTTGGTATCGCTCCTGCAGGCCAACGAAGAAGCCCTCCTTCGAGCCCACAAATTTGTGGTCGGGATAGCTCGTTGGAGAAAAAAGGGCAGCCTTGGTAAAGGCCGTGTCGGCAAAGAGATCGAGATAGGGCTCGCCAGCATCCCAGTCACCGTTGCCATTGAGATCAGCAAAGGGCTCACTCCACATCTCTGGCGGTGGTGGCGGGGGGACTTCGGGTGGTGGTGAACCGTCAGCTGGTGGGTCTGGGGGCAAGGGCTTTTCCGGATACGCTCGTTTTCCGGTTTCTTCGTCGCTTGCTACCAGTTTCTAGCCATCGCCGTCGGTACTTTCAGCATCGCCCTCCAGCAAAATTTTGCGTTGGGCTGGGTCAGGAACCGCCACGCGGGCAAGGGTTCGCAGCATTCCACTGCCGACGTCGAAGCGTAGAGCAGTGCCGTCAATCCGAAAGCTCTCCGGCAACGGCATGATCGAGAGGGCCACCAGCAGCGTCCCGGCCACAATAATGCCGGCAACAGCACCCAACAGTCCACCTCCCACCTTCTCAATGATTGGTTCGAACTCCACCGCATCGGCTCGGACATAGTGGCCGATCAGCAGTCGCAGGGCTACGGCAGTGCCGACGGCGAGGATGCCGAAGGCAGCCGGAAAGGCGAACATCGGCGGCATATCGAGTGAGACCAGTAGCCCGGCGAAGGGTTGGGCAAAGCCGAGTGCCATCACAAAGGTAATCAGCGCATGCATGGCAGTGACGGTGGCGATGAAGAGACCACTAGTGCCGCCAAAAAACCCCAGTCCCAGCACAAGCCCAATGACGATGAGATCGCCAAGACTCTGCATTAGTCCTGCTACGGGCATGGTCATTGGTTGGGTTCCTGAAACGGATGAATCATTTGGCGACCCGCATCACCTCGTTGAGGCTCGTGATACCAGCGATCACCTTTTGCACACCGGACTGCTTGAGTGTCTTCATGCCTGCTTTGCGGGCCGCGTTGCGGATATCCTGGATGGACGGTCGACCGACGAGCAAATCACGGATTTCATTGTTGATCACCAGCAGTTCATGAATGCCGGTGCGACCGCGATATCCCGAGTCGTGACAGGACTGGCAGCCGACCTCCTTGTAGAGCGTCACCTCCTTGCCTGCTGGTACTCCCAGCTTGGCAAGAAAATCAGGTGGCGGAGTAAACGGCTCTTTGCATCGCTTGCAGAGGACCCGCACCAGACGCTGGGCTAGGACGGCGGTAACTGCGGACTGGATCAGCGTGGTATCGATGCCGATGTCAAGCAGCCGGGTGACCGTTGTGGCGGAGTCATTCGCATGCAGGGTGGTGAACACAAAGTGCCCGGTGAGGGCCGCCTGCATGGCAATTTCGGCTGTCTCTTTGTCGCGAATCTCACCCACGAGGATCACATCCGGATCCTGCCGGAGGGTCGAGCGAAGAATCTTCGCAAAGGTCAGGTCAGCCGCCACGTTGACCGCTGTCTGTGAAATGTTGTCCAGCCGGTACTCAATTGGGTCTTCAATCGTGACGATGTTGCGGGAAAAAACATCGATTTCACCGAGGGAAGAGTAGAGCGTGGTTGTCTTGCCCGACCCGGTTGGTCCGCAGACGATCAGCATGCCGTGTGGCTGATGAATGATCTGCCGCATCTGCTTGACGACGGACTGGCTCATGCCGATTCCTTCAAGCCCCTGCTTGACGATCGCACCATCCGAATCGAGCATTCGCAGGGCCATCTTCTCGCCGAAGTTGGTCGGTCCTGAGGCAGCCCGGACATCGAACTTGCGGCCCTTGTAGAGGACGGCGAAGGTGCCGTCCTGAGGCCGACGACGTTCGGCAATGTCCATGTCGGCAAGCACCTTGAGAGCAGAAACCGACGAACGGCCGTCAGCGGCCCAGAGGGTCGTAAGATTTTGCATGACGCCGTCGACACGGCACCGCACCGTTACTTCTTCACCGCTTTTGGGCTCGAAGTGCATATCGGTTGCACCCATTTTGATGGCCTTGTCAAACAGGTCCCGTACCTGCCGAATTGCCTTCGATGCTGCCCGGTCAAGACTGCCGTCTTGGCCATCCATGGGGGTGCCATCCTTTTTTAAGAGGATGACCTGACCGTCTTTCTTGCCTGACGCTAGCGGAGCTGCTGTTTTATTCAGCAGCTGTTTCACGCTATCGCCGATGCCAAGCTTTGTGGCGATGGTGAGTAGGAGTTGGCGGGCAAAATACGCGCTAAAAATTCGTTCCTGGGACGGCGCCTTCTTGTCGCGGACGACGATATAGCCAGCAAGACCAGCCGGGAATGCAAGCCAAAACAGCGGCAAGATGCCCACCCCCCATTGAAAGCTGACTAGCAGCAGCACTGCACCGGCTGCCACGAAGCCGATCGTCCAGGGCATTTTTTTCCCCAGAACACTTTCGGCGTCTGTTTCAACCCAGATGCAGACTGAACCCCAGGCAAGGCAGAGCAGAAGCCACGATCCACCGACCCAGATCAGGCGATCGATAGCATCTGCCGAAAGCAACTGTTCCATAGAATGTTCCGTCAGCTTTCCACCGACGGGAGCGAACGGTGGACGAGTTATACTCACCCTGTTTTACCGAGAATTTTTGGCGAATGCCAAGCGTTGCTCGGATTTAGCCGGTGAATAGCCGTTTTCAAGTGGACGTTTGAATCACCTGCCTGGTTGAGGACTGCGATTCCACGCTAACGGGGCTATGCTTACGGCATGTCGACTGTTTCCCTACCGCCTGCTCCCGACCCAGTGCACGAACGCATTGATACTGCTGATCCATCTGCGAGTAATGCCAAAAAGCGGTTCTTAAGCGATGCCGCCGCTCACGTTCGTGACCTGGGCCACCGGCTGTTTGTCCGCAAGGCCCTGAGTGGATACTACGTCAACCGCGACGCCTACAAGGCCCGCTATCGCGACTGGGAGCATGCCCGTGACGCGGCCAGCCTGGCGAAGTGGTCTGCCGTCAATCGGCTGCACGAACTGCTGCCGCAGTTTGTTGCCAAGTTCGAGGCGGGGGGTGGCCAGGTGCACTGGGCCCGCGACGCTGCCGAGGCCAGGGCAATCATCCTGCGGCTGGTCCGTGAGGCGGGAGCCAAGGCAATTGTCAAAAGCAAGTGCATGACCAGCGAAGAGATCCACCTCAACGCCGCTCTCGAGGCCGAGGGCTTTGGTGTGGTGGAGAGCGACCTCGGTGAGTTCATCCAGCAACTGCGGGGTGAGCCGCCTTACCACTTCGTCTTTCCTTGCATGCACGTAAGGCGAGACGAGATTAGTGAGCTGTTCAGGCAGCATCTTGGAAGTGAGCCGACCGACAGTCCGGAAGAGCTGACGATGATTGCCCGCCGCTACATGCGGCAGCTTTATGTCGATGCTGATGTCGGCATCACGGGCGCGAACTTTTTGGTGGCCGAAACAGGGCAGGTGTCGATCACCGAAAATGAGGGCAACGCTCGGCTGACTGCCGCTCTGCCCCGGGTCCACATTGCCATTTCAGGCATCGAAAAGGTGGTGGCTAATCTCGACGACTTGGCAGTGCTGCTGCCGATGCTGGCGACAGCCGGAGCCGGCCAGCCGATGACCTGCTACAACACGCTTTACGGTGGTCCGCGCCGCGAAGGCGAAGCCGACGGGCCCGAGGCGATGCACCTGGTACTCCTCGACAACTCACGGACGGCACTGCTGGCTGATCCTGAGCAGCGGGATGCCCTCCACTGTATCCGTTGCGGGGCCTGCCTGAATGTCTGTCCGATCTTTAAAAACGTAGGTGGCTTCACCTACGGCACCACCTACCAAGGTCCGATTGGCAGCGTGATCACGCCGCACCTGCGGGGTCTGACTGACTGGAACCATCTGTCAGGGGCAAGTTCCCTCTGCGGGGCCTGCACCGATGCCTGCCCGGTTCGGATCGACATTCATCATCACCTGCTGCACAACCGCCGAAACGCGGCTCGGACGGCTCCCAGCAGGCTGGAAAAGCTTGGCCACAGGTTGTTTGTGCAGGTGGCTCGGCGGCCAGGGCTATTTGCCACCGGCGGCTGGCTGTTCCGTCACACGTTGGGCCTGGTCAAACGCATCAAGCCCCCGCTCATGAAACAGTGGCTCGACACCCGTGATCTGCCTCCGGCCCCGTCCCAGAGTTTCCGGGCCGCCTGGAAAAGCCGCGGTCGTTGAGTCACCATCCCCCACGCTCTCCTCATGCCTGCACCCGCCACCGAAGCTGACCGAAATACCGCTGCCCGCGAAACGATTCTCGCTCGGGTTCGTGAGGCCCTCCAAACCCCCGCGTCGCTGCCCCATCTGAAGACTGATCTGGCCAGTGAGATGCTGGGGCAGCCAGTGGCGACTGACAGTCAGCCGGCCGACAACGGCCTGCAGCTGCTGACGGTGCTACCGGAGACTGCGGCTCGGCCCTGGCTGCCTGACGGGGGTGACACGATCGACGAGCGGCTGGTGATTCTTACCGAGAATCTGGAAAAGCTGCGGGCGGAGGTTCAGCGGGTGGCCGACCTGCCGGCGGCTGCGGCCGTGGTGGCCGATCTCGTCCGCGAGCGGGGCTGGCAGCGGGTGGCCTGGCATCAGCACCCGCTAGTCGATTCACTGGTGGCTGACGGGGTGACGGCTGCCGGCTGTAACGGCTATGCAGTCGACGAGCCGGGCTTTGACAAGCGGCAACTCGAAGCCTGTGACGCCAGTATCACTGCCTGTGAGGCGGTTGTTTCGCAGACCGGATCGATTCTGGTCTCGAGTGCCACCGGGGGTGGCCGAGGGTTGTCGATCCTGCCGCCAGTACACATCGTGGTGGCCCCGGTAGAGGCGGTGGTGTCGACGGTGGGCGATGCGTTGCATCTGGTCGCTCAGCGATATGCGGGTCGCCTGCCCAGCCTGCTGTCGTTCATCACCGGTCCCAGCCGCACCGGCGACATCGAGCGAATCCTCGTCCTCGGCGCCCACGGCCCCAAAGAACTGATCGTCCTCCTGGTAGGCTAAGCCGATCGGGTTTTCGGAGGATGGAGTCAGCGAGAGCCGGCGGATAGCGGTGCTTGTGGAGCTGGCATTATTGGCACTTTGGTCCAGTCGCTTCTGCTCCGAGCTTCCAGCACTCGAGTAACAGCTATCTTTGTGCCCTCGTGGTGATTCATACTGCCTGCGGTCGCTGGCTTACCTCCAGCAGCACACTGTCGCCGGCTCCCTCTGGTATTGGCCAGCTGGCAATGCGGCGGGCGGTGACATGCTTGAGCAGGCCGCGGTGCCGGGCGTCTGCCTTCTCCGCTTCCCACCGCGGGCCTTTGATGATGAGCATCCGGCCAAAGGATTCCCGCAGCGGCTCAAACCAGCCCAGCAGCTTGGCCAGTGGGGCCACTGCCCGCACTACCAGGGTGTCAAAGGCCGCGCCGGCGGCAGCTGCGTCTGCCACCACCTGCTGGGCGGCCCGGTCATGCACCGAAATGCTCAGGCCGATCTCGGCGGAAATCGCTGCCACTGCCCGGGCCCGCTTGCCGACACTGTCAGAAAGTTCCACCGTCAGGTCGGGTCGCAGGATTGCCAGCAGGACACCCGGCACACCGCCCCCGGTACCAACATCAAGCAGCCGCTCGCCCGCAGCCAGGTGCGGGCAGAGGGCAGCTGCGTCGGCAACGTCACGGGCCACGAACCGCTCAGCATCAGTGTGCCGGGTCAGGTTCAGCCGTTCGTTCCAGGCCCAGAGACTGGTGGCATAGGCGGCTAGCCCGGGCAGGGCCGCAGCCGGCAGGTCGAGGCCCAGCCGGTTGGCCTCGGCCGCGATTGCATCAGTCAGCTGTCCATCGAAAGAGCTGTCAGTGAAAGAGCTGGTTGGCACAGGCATGGACTCGGTTTTTGGTGTACAGAAGATTTCGGGAAGCACCGGGCGAGCCCTGCAGATTAACTGTGCGACAACCAATGCTTAGAAGCCCGAAGCACAAGCTGAAGGAAATTAGGTTTGTGATCTCTTGACCGCATTCCCTCGGCTCGCGGCTCGGGCTTCACGGAATTCAGTTCCGCTCAGCTCACCAGCAGCAAAATTCACGGCTTGGGCTTTCGGAAGTGTCTCGTCAATCACTTGATGAACAGCATCTCCGCATAGGTT
>CAZKSP010000037.1:10943-14498 GCA_964555385.1 uncultured Chitinophagaceae bacterium | reverse complement strand
GGCAACTCAAGCAGCGCCGGTGCAAATGAAAGGCAGTAGACGCAGACGACGAGCCCGGCCTGAATTTTGGCAGTCCGCTCGAGGAATCGCTTGTAGTCACCCGCCACCGCTGAACGCGCCAGTACAAACAGGGTGGCGTAGACCGGCAGGAAGACGCTGTAGATGTCGTACCGGTTCATTCCGACCAGTACGTAATGCAGCGGCGTGAACAGAAAGAAGACCCAAAAGAGTGCACGGTGGTCTCCCTTGCGGGTCGGCGTCAGCGTGATGAACTCGCGTAGGGCCCAGAAGGAGACCAGCCCAAACAGCGTCACCGTAGCGGTCGACCCCAACCAAAAGGCCGCCGCCAACACACTACAGAGGATCCACCAGCCCCGGATCCGCAGGTTAAAGGTTCGCACGGCTGCCGGATCAATTCCCCGGTCAGGATGCCGCTTGAGAAATTGGCCTACAGCAGTGACCAGCAGCAAAAGCAGCAGCACGCCGGCAATCAGAGCGATGGTACGAATATCGTTCACGGTCAGACCGCCCAGCGGCCGGCTACTCCTTCAGCGACAGGACAGCCCGCCGAGCCCGGGCCAGAAAATCGAGTTTGGCCTCATCCCGCTCCAGCCAGAGCGGTGGCCCGAAACTGATGCACGATAGCAGCGGAACAGGCAGAAACTCTCCCCGCGGCAGCACACGGTTGAGGTTGTCGATGTGTACCGGAATCAGCTCGATGTCGGGCCGCTTCTTGGCGAGGTAGTAGAGCCCACTTTTGAATTCACCAACCTCGCCCGTCACGCTGCGGCTGCCCTCGGGAAAGACGATCAGCGAAAAGTTCGTGCCCGCCTCACGCAGCATCAGATCAACGGGGCTTTGATGGACCTTGATATCGGTGCGGTCGATAAGAATCGCATCGAAGACCTCCTGGGCCAGCCACCGCCGCACCACGCCACCCGACCAATAGTCCTTGGCGGCCACCGGCCTGGTCACCTCCCGCACGGTCCGCGGCAGCGACGCCCAGATCAGCAGGGCATCGAGGTGGCTGGTGTGATTGGCAAAGTAGACCCGCTGACAGGTGTCGGGCTGGCTGGCAATCCAGCGTGCGCTTGCCCCGGCGAGCAACCTGGCAAGTCCGGCCAGCCCCAGCCCAGTCAGCCGGCACAGAGGGGTCCGGCTCACCGGTTGGGTGCGGGGGGGAGGCGACAGATCAGCAGGGGCGAGCATCGGAACTGGTTGAAACCGTGATGGGAAACAAGGAGCCCTCTTGCTCAGGGGGCTGAGACAAAAGGGTTGTACTTTTTTTCGTGACCGACGGTAGTCGGCTCACCGTGGCCGGGCAGCACAATGGCAGAGTCTGGAAGTGAGTAGAGGTGTTCAACAATTCCCGCAGCCAGCGCGGCGAAATCACCGTCGGGAAAGTCGGTCCTGCCGATGCTCTCGTGAAACAATATGTCACCGGCGAAAACGAGCATCGGTTCGGTGGGAAACAGGAAGGCCACATGGCCCTGCGAGTGGCCGGGAATCTCAACCACCGACGCCTCGAGGCCCCCAAACCCGACGCCATCCCCATGGTTCAGCAGCGTGTCCGCCGGCGGACTGGTCACGGAAATCCCATAACCAGCCGAGAGGTTGGCGACCGGATCGGTCAGCTTTTCGGCATCGGCATGGCCGATCATGATCGGCACCCGGGGCCAATGCTGCCGTAGCGGCGTCACCCCGGCAATGTGATCGGAGTGCCCGTGCGTCAGCCAGACAGCCTCTGGTTCGAGACTGAGCCTGTCGAGCAACGCAATGATTGAGTCAGGCTCAAAACCGGGGTCGATCACCAGGCAGCCCGGCTGAGCGACCCGCCGGATGATGTAACTGTTTTCAGCAAACGGCTGCGACACCACTCGATAGACCTCAAGTGGGCCAGCGACAAGCAGCGGAGCGACAGATTCCATGGCGAGGACGGGTTGGAAAGGGCGGCGGGCCGGAAGGACCCTCGATACTCTACCCGCAGGGGGACCAAAAACGGCAGGATTCCGCAAAAAAACCTTCCGCCGGGCTCCTCACGATCGGCTTTTTTGCCATAGCCCGCCCCGGACTCGATCGCTACCGTTTCCCGACTCGTGGCTGGTCCAGTGGTATTTGCTGGACTGCCTCGGCCGATTGAACTGGCTCGCCCGGTCGTTCGCATGGTGCGGATGAGGCGAGCCGCCACAAGAAAAGCAACGCCGCGGGTCTCCGCGGAGCGATAGACCAATGAAACAACATCGCCAGCCTGTCACCCCCGTGGTTCCGCGGCATCTGGCAGTTAATGGTCATTCAAGCGACCCAATGGAGGATTCTGGCATGAGCGGATCTGGCAAGCCTGCGTCGAAATTACTGCCGCACCAAGTCCGGAGCCGTCGCAGCCGCTTCGTTTGGGCCCTGGTCCCCTGCCTCCTCGCGTCCGTGGCCACCGCAAACGAGCCAGCCGAACAGCCGGGGCTGCTGCCCAATGGTGGAGCTGCCGAGGGCAACGTCGGGGCTCCCGATGCGGTCGCCAACACCGACGCTGGTCAGCATCCACTCGAGCCGGCTTTAGCACTCGCTGCCAAGGGACTGGCCAACGTCAAAGCCAACATCCAAGACTACTCCTGCACGGTCGTCAAGCGCGAGCGGATTAATGGTGAACTCAATGCGCACGAGTACATGTTCGCAAAGATCCGGCATCAACCGTTCAGCGTCTATCTCTACTTTCTCGCGCCCGACAGCGTGAAGGGGCAGGAGGTGATTTACATCGACGGCCGTAACGACGGCAACATGCTGGCTCATGCTGGCAGCGGCGTTCGGGCGATGGTTGGCACCGTGTCACTGAAGCCACAGAGCATGCTGGCGATGCAGGGCAATCGCTATCCGATTACGGAACTGGGCGTGGAGAATCTCGCCAAGCGACTTGTCGAAGTGGCCGAGCACGACAAGCAGTTTGGCGAGTGCGAGGTGAACTTCTACCCCGAGGCCAAGGTGAACGGCCGAGTCTGCACCTGCGTGCAGGTGGTCCATCCGGTGCCGCGGCGGAACTTCCGATTTCATCTCGCTCGGGTCTACATCGATGATGAACTGCTGATTCCGATCCGCTACGAGGCCTACGACTGGCCGGCTGAGCAGGGCGGACAGCCGGTGCTGATGGAGGAGTACACCTACATGAACGTGAAGGTGAACAACGGCTTCACTGACGCCGATTTCGACCCCTCTAACACCGCTTACAAGTTCGGCGCCACCAAGTGATGGCGTCCCGGGGTTGATCCGCCGGTAAGGAAAGATCGTCGTTGACTGCTTCAGCGAACGGGCTGTGAGAACTGTCCGATAGCGGTGCGGGTAACCGACGAGGCCCCGGCAGGGCTATCCCGCCGATATTCAATCGTCTCTGCTTCTGCCGGAGAAATCGCGGGCTGCCGCCGTTCCCGAATTCCCTGCAGCCAACGCGTGACGAGCGTCACTGCCGTCACTGCCACGACAACGATGCCCGGCCAGAGTGGCTCGCGATTGAGCAGCCAGGCGATCCCGCCGAGCCCAACCACTGCCGGCCACCAGCGGGAGACAGCG
>CAZKSP010000037.1:0-10933 GCA_964555385.1 uncultured Chitinophagaceae bacterium | reverse complement strand
TGGTCGCCGCGTCACCGACCACCAGCCGGCCGCCCCCGCCAAAAACACCAGCAGCGTGGCAGCCCTCCGCCCCGACTGGTTGGCCGTCATCGCCACAAACCGAACGGTAATGGCAGGCTGCTCAGGTGCCGGCAGCAGAATGAGCCGCGACCAGCGTAAATCGTCGCCCAGGAAGCCACCGACCGATGGCGTGTTGTCTCTTGCGGCGGGAAGACTCGGTTCAACAACTGCCCAAGCCTCCAGCGGCGACAAGCCCGGCTGCCGCAGACTTCGAAAACGCTCGATGCGTTCAGCAGCCACCGACCCGCTGGGGGTCAGCCCGGCCAGCAACTCGTCGATGGCCGCGCCGGCCTCCCCCCGAATTTGTTTGGCTTCGCTCGTCGTTGTTGTACGGCCCGCCCCTGCCACCCGTGGAGAGAGACTCGAGGGATGGTCCACCGTCCAGATCACCCGCTTCGTCGGCAAACCGGTCAGCATCGGCGGCTCAAACAGCACCGGCTCTCCCTCCATCACCTCGGTACCGATCTCGCCTGCAAAGACAGCTACGATCTCCCGGGGCCAGGGACTGGGCCGCACCGCAATTGTCCAGACATCATCTGGCCCTTCGCGGCCCGGCACTGCCGGCTGCACCTCTCGACCATCAACCAGCAACTCAAACAGGCGAAAGCCTTCCGGAAGTCGCAGCCCCACTGTCGCCTGGCTGGTCGTTAGATCAAAGCGACCAATACCCGACAGCCGGCCCCGCTCATCGATCATGATTTCAATGTCGGCCAACTCGACGGCTGTCTGAAAGTCCCCTGGGCGGACAGTCGCGACTGGGCGATTGGCAGGCAACGGGCTGGCCTCCCCCTCTCGCTTCGGTTCCGGTGACGGGCGATCACTCGGCTCACTCATGCGATAGGACCAGCCCGCATTGTTCACCGGCAGGTCGATCCTCCAGGCTGCAACGCCAGCTTGTGCTTCAACCGCTACACCGGTGATCGGTTCGGCCTTGGACGGCTGTTGCTCACCAGCAACACGTCCGGGATTTTCCGGAGCCTCAAAAAACTCAGGTGATTCCTGACCGGCATCATCAGACCAGAGCACCGAATAAGGAAGCCCCGCAGCCAACTCAGAGGTAACCAAGGGAACCGGCCCGGCAACCGGTAGCCGGCGGCCGCGACGGGCCTCGAGCCGCAGCCGATAGCGACCAGGTCGGGGCCGTTGGATTACCAACCGCTGGCTGCCGGAGGGCTCGGCGGTTCGGACCAGATCGACCGGCTCCCCGGCCGCTCCGGCTTCGCCTGTCTCGGGCTGCTTACTCAACTCGCATGACTCGATCTCGAAACCTACGGGAATGCTCAGCCTGTCCTCGACCCAGACTGTCGCCCGGGCATCGATCATTGCCTCGTACACCAGTCGCGTATCCCGACCGCCGGCAATAATTTCTAGCTGCTGCCGACCGCGTACCTGCATCGCCGATCGGGTCACCTCAAGCACAACCGGCTGCCGCTGGAGGGCCAGCGTTGGCATGTCGCTGGAGCTCTCAGCTGAAGTTCGTCTTCCGCGCGGCCCGATGATTCCCGCTTCAATGCTTGTCTCAATGACATCGACGGACCAACTGATGCCCGCAAATGAATCCTCCAGCAGTGGTGGAGCGGCACTGCCTGGGAATCGAACCGTGAAATCGAGGTCAGCCGCTGTGGCCAGTAAGACCTCCCGGCGATCGACCCGCACACCGCGAAGCCAGACGTCAGGGAGGTCAACGACACCAACCGGGCCAGCCAAGGGCATGCTGAACGGAATTTCAAACCGAGCCTCGCCCCGGACCGGTGTCTGATGGTCAACCCGGTAAACACCAGGACCGACCGATACCAATTGATAATCGGCAGCCACGCCAGCCGGCAGGTCTGCCGATTCGTTGCTGGCTGGACGTAACCGGGGATCGGCCTGCAGCCAGACTGTCGGCAGGATCGCCTGCCCTGTATCGATGGTGAACTCCGCGATCAGGCGGCAACCATCGGCATTCCAAGCAATGAGGTTTCGGCTTTTGGCCTCCGGGACCGTTGACACCAAGGTCCCTTCAGCGTCAACCGGCCGAATCAGCCGCAGCAGCCGGGCGGCCGGAAGCCGATAGCCCTGCTGGCCGCCATCAGATGCACGGAACTCGTTTGCCGGCTGAAAGACCAGACCATTCCGCGACCACTCACAGGCCAGCCTTCTGCCGACCGGGCCGGTGATCTCTACAACTGGCGGAATCAGACTCGTCTGAGGCGAAACCGGCAGCCGTACCTCGGCGACCTCGAGATCCCCCCGGCGGTTCCAGGCTGGCTCAAGCGGGAGTGTCACCGTGTGCCGGCCAGCGGCTGGAAGCGGCAGCGTCAGCCTTTTCCGATCGGGAGACAGACTGGCCCGGACAACTCCACCATCCAGCCGCACGGGCAGTGCTGCGAACCGGCTTTCTGTCGGTGACTGATCGAGCGAAAGAACGGTGGCAGCGTCTGATTCGACCAACAAACTGAGCCACCACACCTCCGGAACACCTCCGGTCCGCCAGGCTTGCGGTTCGACTCGGCAATCGAGCAGTCGCAAACCCGTTCGGCTGGCACCTGTTTCGACCCCCGCAAGCACCCGAAACAACGGCTGTGGCACGAGCGCCGTCAGCCCATCTTCAACCGGGGTGACGAACACCTGCAGCGGCATTTCCTCAGCTTCGGCCGGAGCAGGCAGCAGGATGGCGGCCAACAGCAGCCCGCCAATTCCAATCGGCTTGGTGAGTCCACGCAGCCGCAGAATGGCCACGGTCACTGCCGCCCAAAGACCTGACCGCAGCAACATGTCGAGGGGTTGTGGCACCCAGAGCGCAGCCACTGCCATCAAGGTGATCAGGGCCAGCAGCAGCCAACTCCATCGCCACGGAATCTGTAGTGCTAATCCAGCCACCAGCAGGACCACCAGCCCAGCGGCCATCAAGAGAGTCAGCCGATCGACGAGCAGAAAGGAATGGCGTTCATAGCGACCGCCACTCGGCACGAATCGTCGCCCCCGAAAGACCCGGTCAACACCAAACTGCGGCTGGGGGGCTTGGGGCAATTCAGCTGCCCGTGCAACCCCACCGATCAGCCGACTGCTCCAATCGGATTGCTGGCCAGCAACCTCGCGGTAGCCCCGGGGAATGGCAGCGATCGACAGGGCGTCAGGGAGTAACAACTGCCATTCCCGCAATAGTGTCGGGGCATCGACCGTCGGCGTGTCGGTACTCAAACGCCAAAACCCAAACTGCGGCGACGTATTGGAAGCCGTTCGCACAAGCAGGGTGAAGCGACGTTTTCCCGGTGGCAGATAGATCGGCAGTTCGCCGGTCGGAGCAGTGAGCAGCGGCATTTGTTCACCACCGACCGTAATCCCGAGGAGCCGATGCTCTGCAGGAAGGCTAAGCTGAATGCTTCGGCGACCATCGTTTTCTATCTCAAAGGCCGTTTCGAATTCAGCCGCAGCAGAGGCAAAACAACGCACCGTTGTCCGCTCCTGCCAGACCCAGGCCCGAGCAACGGGCCGGGCCGCCACCGGTGCCGGCACCAGTACTGCGGCCGGCCTGTCCGGACCGTCATCACCGACCGCCAGCATGTCGTACGACAGTTCGGCGACCGTCTCGAGCGGTGTGTCGGAGTGCCGCTCGCGTGGCGGCAGTTCCGTCAGCCGACGGTTCTCGACCAAAGGCCGTTCCTGACCGACAGCCTGCACAATCACTTCACCAGTTGCCGAGACGGCAGCCTCGACCCAGGCAAGCGGCAATGGGACCGGGTTACTGAAAGGACGAGAGGCAGTGGCCCGCAGGGTTCCGACCCCGACCACCGGTGGCGTCACCTCGATGCGGTACGACACCGCCGTTGGCCAACGGGTCGATGCAGGGTTCTCGCGGCCAGCCCGATCGATCGGCTCTAGCCGCCGAGCAAAAACGGTCGCGTTGCCAGCCGCGAGGATTGACCACTCAAGCTCACCAACCGGCTCGGAGAAGTGAACCGTTACTGCGTCAAGTTGTCCTTGGATTGGCTCACAGACAAAGCTGTAGGTCTCGTTGAGCCGCTCACCCCGGACGGTGAAGCGAGCCTGGGTCTGAACGTCCAGGGGCGGCCTCCGTCGCAACAACTGAAAGCCGCGTGGTGGCGTCAGCGTTCCGCTGGCAATTCGCTGCCGCCACCCCTTCCCCTCACTGAGGGCGAGCAGCCGGGGTGGCAGCGTCTCCGGAGGAGCTTCTCCGGTTCCGCCAAGCTCCTGTAGGGTGGTGTCGGGGCTGGTCTGCAAATCAATCCAGGATCGACCCGGAACTTCGCCAACCATTCTGATCATCTCGATATCGGCAGAGCTGAAACGACCTCCGGCAGGGATGGCAGCGCGGTGCCCGGTAATCCGCAGCCGCAGCTCACGGTCAGTCGTTACCGCAGTGGGAAGGTCGAGAATGAGTCGATCACCCCGCCGCTCCCGGACGACCTTCCACTCGTACCGCGGCCCGGCCGTTCCGGCCGCTTCACCCCGGGAGGCCGAAATTGCGGGCCGTTCGCGCAGGGACTCAGGGGATGGTCCTGCCGCCTCAGCGACTGGCTGCCCAAGTGGCTCGATTGAATCGATGAACCAGCCATCGCCGACGAGTGCATCAAGCCGGTGGATGCTGCCTCGTCGCACCCGGATGTCACAGGCCGCTCGACCGATGACCGCAGCAGTTGTCAGTTCGACCGTGGTGACTCTGGCAATATCGAGTTCGGGACGTTGCGGAGCGACAAGTACGTCCACGGTCGAACCGGGTCGCTGCAGTTCAAAAGCAAAGGCCGCCCCGGAGGGCTGAGAACCACTTGGAGTGGCTACCGACAAAATGCCCAGATCAGGCAGCGGCCAACGGGATGTCTCCTCGGGTGAAATTGGCAGGCAGCCGTCGGCGTCGACACCGATGCACTGCAGATCGGCCGCGACTGTCACCGCCAGTCCGCCACCAGCCCACTGCCAGTCTTCAATAGTGATTCCGGGGAGCCGGTTCGATCGGTTTTTCTGCCCCTTGGCAGTCAACAACGCCCGGAGATGCAATGGCCACGGGCGTCCCAATGCCTCAACCGGAAGCCTGATTGCCAGTGACCCGTCCAGTACTGAAAGCAACTCGACGGAAAGCGGTTCACGCCCGTCTTCAGGCTGTACCGATAGCTCAGTCAGTTGTAGTTGTTCTCCACTCCCAAACGTCAACTCGCGGCTGGTCCACACTCCCGCCGGCATAATGACGGCCGTCAATTCCTTCGAGCGGCGACCCAACTGGGCCTTCGACCAGAGAAACAACCGTGGGCTTGTGGCCGCCGCCACGGTGATCTCCACTGCGTCCCGCGGACCGAAAGAAAACTCCCAGATTCTGCGATTTTCACCAGTCACCATCGTTGGCTTCGGCCTGTCCGAGCGGCCGAGAAAACCGGGGATTCGTGGCTCGAGGCCGGTGGGCAGATCGAGGACAAGCGTCGTTGATAAGGCGGGGATCAGGGGCAGGCGATAGGAGAACTCAGATTGCCCGCCAGCCAACGGGACAGCCTGAACCTGAGGCTGCAGCCCGCGCATGGGACGGGCGGAAACTGCGGCGGTTACGGTTCCGGGGCCTGGCACCCGCAGTTCAATCGAGCCGTCGGACAGTCCGAACAGATCGACCTCGCTACCAGGGGGTGGGCTCTGTTCCACCCCCGAAAGCGATGACTGCTCACCTCCCCTATCGCTCTCCTCTGCGTCCGCTGACAGCCAGCGGCAATCTCTGAGTTCAATCTGTCCAACCGGAATCGTGACTGCTGGCAGACCGTTTGATGGCCCACCGCCGCCGTCGATAGCGAACTTGACCTGCCCCAGCAGTTGACCAGCCTCATCCAGCCGCAGTTCATAGCGAACGAGATCAGCGGCAGGGAGAGGGAGCCCGGTCAACTGGCTTCCGACCGGCGCAGTCAACTGGCGGACAGCCTCTTCGAACTCCGTCGCCGACATCGGAACGTATTGCACTCCGGCCGGGACAACTTCCGCAAGCCGCCCCGGCGGCACCTGCACTCGGATGAATGACAAATCGCCGCTGGCATCAGGAACCGTCGACCGCTGTTCAGTCGACGAGGGGGCGACCATGCTGAGATCTTCCGCCCGGCTGTCTGATCGACCCGTCACACCTGCAATAATCACCGCCAGCAGCAACCAGGCTGGCCAGCCGCTGATTTCAATACGGGCTGTCGCGGCCTTCGTTTGCCGCCATCGCCGCAAATCATGATTGCCCGTTTGTTTTACCATCGGCGTTCTCCCTCCTACTCGGCGACGGAACGCTGGGGAGCGACATCGGGAGCAGATTGTGCCGAGGCGGGCTTGGTATTGATCACAAGTGAGTCGTCGGGGGCGGCCCGCGTCACCGAATCAGGGCGGCGGTCGTACCCCGAGACAACATCGACAGGCAGCCGGGTGCCAAGCGGCCGAGCCGTCCGCCACCAGACAGAGACTCCCGCAATCGACGCCAACACGAACCCCGGAACAGCCGCCTGTAGAACTGTCAGTGTGGCAAGTGGCACAAGTGCCATTCCGGCAATGAACGCCACCGCCAGCAGCCCCGCAAACTGACGAAGGAGCCGTCCCTGTAGTGATACTGCCAGCCCAACCAGCAGCGGGAGGCCACTGGCCACCAGCACCAACAACCACTGTGGCATCAGCATGATGCTGGCGGCGGCAGGTGCCCCCACATCGCAGTACAACAACCGCGTATTCACGGCCGCCGCCGGTGCCGCCACGAGTGCCTCTAATTGCTCTGCCAGCACGCCGGAACCGGCATCCCCGGCCAAGCCCGAGCCAGCGGGCTTCCGTTCAGCGGCAGTCGTCACCCAGGCTGCAAGTTCCTTTGCGGAAACCACCGGCGTGGGTCGAAAGCCCAGACTCGTCCAGCCCCAGGCCTGCTGGCCGGTCCATCCTGCTGGCCCCGCCAGCACGACGGCATCCGGCGGTGTCAACAACTCCCAGTAGACCCTTCGGTACAAGGTGGAGGCAGGGAGGCCGGATTGCTCGAGTGCAACCCTGTTCGGCAACGAAAGCCAGCCGATCGTTGGCCTGTTGGCTCGGGGTTGCCGTATTTCAATTTCGAGCAGATGGGTTCCACCCGTGCGGTCAAGGTCGACCAGCAGACGACCGCTGGCATCATCAGCCGCCTGCCATTCACCACCGTCAACCCGCACGCGGGCAGTGGTCTGCGTGTTTGCGTTAGCTTCCGAGGCCAACTCCTTTGCCACCGGCAGAAACAGCGGCAACCGACCTGCTGCTGTAGTGACAGCACATGTCCAATGATCAATCCTCAGCGTCTGCCGAATCGTTGTTTGCACCCAGGCAGCTTCCACCACAGTCTCACCGCGAACGTCCTCGCCGCGTCGGGAAATCGCCAGATCGATACGGGGCTGTTGCTGCACGGCGTTCCAGGTCCGGCCAAAGCCTTGCTGCTGCAGATCGCCCTCCCGGTTCCAGCGGTCGTCTCGAACATCAACGTTAAAACCAACCGTCTCGGTCAGCGTGACCGATTCGCGACCGATCACTGCCGGCTGGGGCAGAAGTAGTGGCACCGAGACCGCAACCGTCGTTTCGTCTGGAATCTTCGGCAGCGGCTGACGATAACGGATGACCAATTCCCCCATGCCGAGCAGCGGCTCGGTCAGGAGGGCCCTGATCACCCGCTGCGGAGAAGTGGACGTTGCCCCGTCATCACCCGCTTCTGGCACAGCTGCCGGAGCGGCCGGTTCAGTTGGGTCAGAAACCGGCTCGGCAGCGATATCCGCAGCAACTATGTCCGGCAATAGAAGCTGGCCCTTTTGCCGAATTTCGATGTCTGCCTCGTCCAGCACAAATTCAGGGACGGCCCATTCGATGAACTCGAGCGGCACATTGGCCACATCCAGCCGCACCACCTGGCGGACAGCCAACGCAGTGGTCCCGATGTCGATCTGGGAGGCGACAGTGGCATCGACCTGGCGATCAAGGAAACGCCTGTTCGCCGCAAAAATCGCCTCGGTCGCCTCCACCCGATAAGCCATCCTAGGTGCTTCACCGACAACCTTGCCCTGCTGAGCTGCGACCTGGCGGCTCATTCCTTCAATCAGTTCGTTGTCGGGAATGACTTCGATGTCACTGTCCGAAGTGATGGTGACACTCGCAGGCCCAACCAGATCGGCACGAGGCACAGGAGTAGTCCACCTGAGCAAGGTGTTTACGCGATCGATCGGCCTGCTGCAGCGAAGTTCAACAACTACGTCCCCGGCAAGCGGCTGAAGAAAGGGCACCGAGACCTCCTCTTCATCGACCGCCACGCGGGCGGTGTCAACAATGCCGGCCGGCCCCACTTCCTCAACTTCCCACCCAGGAATCGCCAGCCGCACTCGTTCCGCCGCCACCCCGCGAATCGATGCCCGCAGTCGAATATCAACCTCGATCCGACTGCCGCTGACGTGATAGCGATACTCCGGCTCGATGACCACGCGGCTCCGGCGAGGCTTCACTGTCAGGGGCAGCCGCGCCGGCTGCGAGTCGTAGGCAAAGGCTGCAACAAAGCCGGGTTGCTGCATGGCCACCGGTGGGTCGATACGTCGATTCTCCGGCTGTGGTTCCCAATCGACTTGCCAGTCACCTTCAGCAATGACGCTCGTGCTGCCCCACTGCCGCCAGTCCGGAATATCAGCCACGCTGAACCCACCCACATCAAAATTCTTCCGGCCAGCAGGATCGATAGCCCGTTCGCAGGCCAGTTCGACCATTGCCTTGCCTTCTCGAACATCATCAAGCCGTACGACCACCACCGGCTGTTCAGGCGTGCCTCCCAGACGAACCAGACTTGCTGGCTGGCCAACCCGACGCAGGACCGCCCGAGGCGGCAGAGCGATGGTGAGAGTCCGGCGATTAGCAGGAAGATTTGCAAGTTGCAGAACTGCATCGATCCGAGCCGTGCGACCGTCCACACGGACGACGCTTTCGGTTGTCACCTCGGTCAGCTCAGCCGCCATTGGTGTCGCCGGTTCAGGATTTGTTAACCGGATGCGGGTCAACCCGACTAGTCCTTCGACCGACACCCGACTTCCGCTGGCGGCCTCCGGGCCATCGCCCAGCGGCACCACTGCGGGAGCGAGCACTCGGGGCGCAAGGCTGACCTCGGGCTTTCGCCGCCAAGAATCAATTTCAAGCCGGGACCTGGCTGCCGCTGGCAGGGTGAGCGAGATGAGGTCCCGGCGGTCGGTGCCATCGACCGGGATCAACCCCTCCAAGGTGATCGTCTGCCGCTCGGAATCACTTTCTGAAACCGGTGTTCCGGTGTCCCGCCCATTCACCCAAGCCAGAAAGCCACCACTCTCGCCACGAAAAGTTACGAGGCCGTCTGCCACTGTCGGCAGACGCTGGTCGGCGGTATCAGCGTTGACCGCGACTGGCGACCTGTCGACTGTCAGGATCACTCGCCCGGCACCAGTCACCCGGGGCGGAGCTGTCAGCACCAGTTCGGGAAGCTTCAACGGCAGCATGACCCAGCCCGGGCGGGTCTGCCGGATGACCGCCTCTACTTCAGCAACAGCCGTCTGCTGATTGTCATCGCGCGGTGGCATGATGACCCGAACCCGCACCTGCTCAAGGACCGCACCCGGTAGCTCGGGGATCCCGGGCAGCCCTTCGCGAAGTCTGATCAGGTCGACAAAGTCGCGGTACCGGAATCCGGGAACAGGAACCAGCCCCCCGGCATCGTCCTCCAAATAGTAGAGCTCTGGCTCAAGTTCTCGCACCCCGGCCGTTGCCTGCGGCCGCACCGGCTCCACTGCCACGGCGTCAGCCGGTGGCACGAAGAGCGAAACGCCGAGTAGCCAGCCTGCCAGCAACTCGCGCACGGGCAGTCGGCAGAGCCTCCGCTGCCGGCGGGATGGGGGGCAATTCACGAGCGGTTGCCGATTTCTAAGGTGTGAAAATTTTCCGATTGCGCAAACCTCTACCTCTTTGAACCTACCCCGCAGCAATCCGACCTGCCCAGTAAATTCCCTGCGTCCGGGCCGAGGCGGCAGCCGCCACCGCGGAATGAGTCGGACGACCGGCATGAACCGTTTTTTCGGCTTCCCCTCAGACCGACGAGGGTTTGTCGGCAAGAGCCTCGTCCAACCCGGTGGCAACCAACCGGTTCGCAGCAGCGAGGAAAGCAGGCCGTTCTAGTGAAACATGCTGGCGGCGGGGGGTTCCGACCGGGTCGTCGGCATGGCGGCAGGGAATGACAACAGCCCCGGCTTCACTGGCAATCAACAACCCGGCTGCAACGTCCCAGCAGGCGATCCGCCGGACCCAGAAACCGTCGAGCCGACCAGCTGCAAGGTAGGCGAGATTAATTGCCGTCGAGCCCGTTCGTCGTACGGAATGGACCCGGGGAATGACGGCAAGAAAATCAGTGACGGCCTGCGACTCTGCCGAAACGTGGGGAGGAAAGCTCACGGCAACGAGGGCATCGGTTAGGTCTCGAGGATCGGCGGTATGCAGTACCACCCCGTCAAGTCTGGCGCCACCGCCCCTGATGGCAGTGAAACATTCGTCGGCGACCGGATCGTAGATCGCCCCAGCCAACAGCCTGTCACCAACCGCCAACGCAACTGATACGCAATAGGCTGGAAATCCATGAACGTAGTTACTGGTGCCATCGAGCGGGTCGACCATCCAACGCAACGGCGGCACCTCCCGTTCCGCCTCCCCTTCTTCGCCGATAAAGCCGTGCTCGGGGAACCGGCCCAGCAGGATCTCACGAATCGTTCGCTGAGCCGCAATATCGGCCTCGGTGACTAAATCCTTAGGGCCTTTCTTGGAAATCCCGAACCGCCCACGCCAGTCCCTCAGCACCTCACCCCCTGCCCGGGCAGCAGTTTCGGCGGCAGCGCCAAACTCCCTGAGTTCACCCGCTGCTGGTTCG
>CAZKSP010000036.1:0-15027 GCA_964555385.1 uncultured Chitinophagaceae bacterium | reverse complement strand
GGGCCGATTGCGCTTTGCGAGGTGCAGGCCTATGCCTTCGCCGCCCTCCGGGCAGTCGCGACCATCGCCGCGGCGGTCGGCCACCATCAGCAAGCCGACGCGTTTCGCAGCCGGGCAGAACAGCTTCGGCGGCAGTTCTACGACTGCTTCTGGCGGCCGGAACTGGAGGGCTTCGCCCTCGCCCTCGACGGCGACAAGCAGCCCTGCCTAGTGCGGAGCTCGAATGCCGGTCACTGCCTGTTTGCCGGCATCGCCTCGGCCGAGCAGGCGACCAGCCTTGCCCGATCGCTGCTGGGGCCGGCGTTGTTTAACGGCTTCGGTGTCCGCACGCTCGATGAGCGGGAGGCTCGCTACAACCCCATGAGCTACCACAACGGATCAGTCTGGCCGCACGACAACTCGCTGATCGCCCTCGGCCTGGCCCGCTACGGCTTCAAAGATGAGGTGCTGCGAATCTTGCAGGGCCAGTTCGAGGCGTCGCTGTTCATGCCGTTGCACCGGCTGCCCGAACTGTTCTGCGGCTTTGCCCGCCGCGAGGATGAGGGGCCGACGCTCTACCCAGTCGCCTGCATGCCGCAAGCCTGGGCCAGCGGTGGGGTGTTTGCGTTGCTTGAAGCAGTCATGGGGCTTTCGGTCAGCGTCGATTGGGAAACGGGTCGGCCGACGGTGCGGTTCGACCGGCCAGTTCTGCCGCCCTACCTTGGACATGTGCGGATTAGCAACTTGCGGGTCGGTGACGAAGAGGTCGATCTTGAACTGCATCGGCACGAGACGGACGTGGGCGTGCAGACCACCCGCCGGTCGGCAGCTGTCGAGGTGATTGTCACGGCATAGTTGCCGACGGGGCGACCACGAGCGTCAGCCGGCCGGGCAGCACGCGAATCTCAAGCGGCAGCTCTCCGCCGGGATCGCCGTCGAGCTGATAGGGCACCGGCTCATCGGCTTCGACCGTGATCCGGGTCGTCTGCTCGATGTGGGTATCCCGCCAGCTGCGATGCCAACCGGCCAGAACCCCGGCGAGATACCGCAGGCCGCTCCACCAGTGGCCGCCGCGGAAGCAGCAGAGGTCGAGTTTGCCGTCACCACAGTCGCCCTCGGCGACAAACTGCAGCCCCAGGGCATACCGTGGCATGTTGAAGACGAAGGCCCAGCGGGTGCGGATCGGCCGTGAGTGGGTGTCGGTGCTGACTCGGATTACGGGATAGCGATAGCTGCCCAGCGCGTGCAGGATCGGCCGCACCCAGCTGCTGTGCCGGATGTTGCCGGTGCGGCGTGCGGCGACCAGCCGAACTACCTCGGCGTCGAAGCCGACCGAGGCGACGACCAGGAACAGTCGGCCATTGGCCTCGCCCGCGTCGAGCGCCCTGGTGCGACCACCGGCAATCGCATCACAGAGCTGGTCGATGTCATGGCCGAACCCAAGCTGCTTGGCCAGCAGGTTCTCGGTGCCCAGCGGTAGCACCGCAAGCGGTGTGGTGGGGGCCGCCCAGTTGGCGACCATGCTGATCGTGCCGTCGCCACCGGCGCAGACAATGCATGCCGGTTGGCAGCGACTTGGTGCGTTGCTGTCTGAGTTGGTCTCGACGAGTCGTTGACGAATCAGCTCGGGATCGCTGGATCGTTCGACGGCAAAGCCCCGGTTGGCCAGCTGTGTTTCGAGTTCATCGACCAGTTCCACACCGCCCGGCTTGCCTGCTCGGGGGTTTTCGGCGATCAGAACGGTTCTGGTTTCCGCTGCGGCTGTCATGCGGGTGATCGGGAATTGCCTCAATTGTTCCGAGGAAAGGCGAAAGAAGGCCTTCTCATCGAGGGAGGTCAGGAAGCAATGCAGGGAGTGACTGAGTTCGTTCTGGTTGGTTGCCTTGCTGGACAATTCTGGACGAACCACGTCGATAAACGAACAGCTTATTGTCGCTCGAAGACCACCAACACGCTGTCGGAGCCGGCGGCGGCGGAAAATTCCCGGGGTCGCCAGCCGTTGCCTCCGCGAAAGCAGAGCCGTCGTGATTTGCCATCAATTTCGTAGATCCCCCGCAGGATCGTGCCGGCCCCGTCTCCGGCAGTGATTTCAATGTCAATCTCCTTCGGGACCGCCAGCGGATCGAGCGTGTTTGTGCCGCTGGCGACCTCACGCCCATCGGCCGTCAGCTTCCAACTGCCGTCAGGTCGGTTCTCGACGAGGATCGTCCGGTTGTCGTCACTGTTGGTTTCGCCGTTGGCTTCAATCGAAACCACCCGCCAGGTGCCGGCGTAGCGGGCCAGTGCAGCCTCAGGCCGATTCACTTCGGCACTGTCTTCAACTGTCTCGGAGTCCGGAGGAACGGCAGTGGCGGTCTCAGCCAGGGCCAGTGCCAGTGCGGTGAAAAGCAGACAGGTTTTCGTCATGGCCACTCTTAGGCTCCTTCGTCTCGCGGAGTGGAGCGATTTTCATTTGCAGGCAGCTCCCAGCCTCGGAGAAGAACATGCAGCTTTGCTACTCGTCCCATGTAATGATCCATCCCGAAGGGCCCAGCCGCTTTGAGCAGATGGTCCTTCGCAGCTGCAATGTCACCGGCGGCTTCGGCGTAGAGTCCGAGGTAGAGGTGGGCATAGCAGAGCTGGTTGCGGCGTTGGCCGGCATCGCCGGCTGCTGCTGCGGCCAGCACATCAGCCTTGGTGCCATTGCCCCGGTAGAACGCCAGGATTTCCTGCATCGGCACGCGGGCGTCGCGGCCCACCGGCAGCAACTCGGCACGGGCCTGTTCCGGTGAAGTTGCCCGCGCGACGCAGAGATAGTGCCAGGCGGGATTTTCCACATCGTTGGGGTTGACCGTCCGGTGAAGCTCGAACTGGCGGCGACCGTCGTCGTATCGCCCGGCGTAGTAGAGGGCAAGGCCCCGTTGCCAGAGCCCCGGCGCGAGGTCGGGTCGCTGCTCGATCAGGGTGTCGAAAAGCTGGGCAGACGCTGCAGGTTTTTTGGCAAAGAACAGCTGGATGGCCTCCTCGAACAACTGCTGCGGCGAGTCGGGTGGCCGCTCGGCGGGCGGCGCTGGTTCCGGCGCTGCAGGTGGTGGTGCCGCGTGTACGGTGCTCGCAAGGAAGGTCAGCGTGGCGTTAACCAGGCTGGCCGCCAAGCAGATTCGGTGAAAAAAATTTGGCGAATGCATTGGGAACGGTTGAAATAAGGGTGAGGTTCGGCGGGCGTTCAGTCGTGAGGACTGGCTTCGGCTTGAAGGTGCCCGCGATGGGCACTGTCTCGGTCGGCAAGTTTTCGATTGGTTTCGTTGATGGCGGGCAACCGTCAGTTGGGGAGGATTGCTTCGTGACTGGTTTACTAATCGCCGCCTGGGGCACTTCAGTGGCGGTGCTGCTTGGGCTGCTGCTGACTGTCCGCCGCCAGTTGTTCCTCAGCCGGGCCTCGTTTGATGCCCTCTCACATCAGGCACCAGTCGGTGTTTTCCGGACTGATGCACAGGGACAGTGTAACTTCGCCAATGATACCTGGTGTCAAATCAGCGGTCTGAGCGTAGCCGAGACGCTTGGGCTGGGGTGGACTCACGCCGTCCACCCAGAGGACGTTTCGAGGGTCGCCGCGAAGTGGGAGGAGTGCGTTCGGAGTCGCAAGGCTTACTTGAACGAAATTCGGCTTGTCCGGCCCGATGGCACGCTTCGCCATGTGCTGACAACTGGCAGGCCCACGCATGACAAGCAGGGACGGCTGAAGGGATTCATTGGAACCGTGCTCGACGTCACCGAACGACTGGCAGCCGAGCAGCAGGCGCGGGAGAAGGATTCGCTCCTGCAGGCTCTTGTCGATAACTCCTCGGCGGCGATTTACCTTAAGGACGCGTCCGGCCGGTATCTCCTGATCAACCGACGGCACATGGAACTCTGGCCGGTGATGAAAGACTTCAGGGCTGGGACGACACCCTACGACTGGTTTCCTGAGGAGGTTGCCCGCTCGTTCATTGCCAGTGACAACGAAGTGTTTGCAAGCGGACAGACCAAGACCTTTGAAGAAACAGTCTCAGCCGCAGACGGTCTCCGAACCTACCTCACGATTAAGTTTCCGGTCTTTGATGGTTCGCAGCAGGTCGTGGCCGTCGGTGGGATCTCGGCAGACATTACTGAGCTGGAGCAGGCCCGTCAGACGCTGGTCGAGCGGGAACATCTCCTCAGAAGCCTTATCGATGTGCAAGAGAAAGAAAAGCAGTTTCTCTGTCATGAGTTCCACGATGGGCTGATTCAATACGCGGTTGGCTCCAAGATGTTGCTGGAGGGCATTCGGGACCGTGGTCTCCCCGACGGCTTTGCTGAGTCAGTTGTTTCGGTAATTGAATGCCTTTCCAAAGGGATTGAGGAGGGCCGTCGGGTGATTCGCGGTATTCGGCCGGCGGTGCTTGATGACTTGGGGCTGGGGGCGGCGATCGAAGACCTCGCAAGAGAACTGCAGGAAACGGGCATCGCAGTGGGGTGTGAACTCGACCCCACGATCGAAGCCATCCCGCCGCCGCTTCAGACCACGGTCTATCGGGTCGTTCAGGAGTCGTTGAACAACGCCCGCAAGCACAGCGGCAGCCGTCGGGTGAGCCTGACGGTGTGTCGCGTGGCAAAACAGTTAGTGGTGACCGTCGAGGATTTTGGCTGCGGATTCGATCGAGCAAAAACTCGCGGTGGCGGCTTCGGCCTCGTCAGCATGCGGGAGCGATCACGGCTGCTGGGTGGCGACTGCATTATCGAATCGACACTGGGGCAGGGCACGAAGGTCATTATCAAGCTGCCGCTGGTAGAAAACATGGAAGGCGATCGACTGGCCATGGGAGAAACCAGCCCCATTGCAGGTAGTTACGATGTTCGCGAATGACGGGCCTTTGCCAGGTTGAGCCTCGTTGCAGCTTTGTCGCTCATTCGTGTCAAATACGTCAGGTTTTTCTAACAATCGTTAAGAATCCATCGAGTTACCGCCGCTGGCCGCTCCACATGCAACGGTTTGCCTTCGCCTCTCCCCGCTTTTTTCTCGCAGCCGTAGTGCTGCTGTTCTTGCGATTCGCGTCGGCAGCAGAACTGCATGTGCCTTCTCAGCACAGCACGATTCAGGCGGCGATCGATGGAGCTGCAGGCGGGGATGTCGTGCTGGTGGCTCCGGGAATCTATTCAGAGCGGATCGTTTTGAAAGCCGATGTCACGCTGCGGAGCGTCGGGGACGACGCAAAAGGAGCGATTGGGCTGAGGCGTGCTGAGGCGACGATTATTGACGGCGGCGGTGACACGAAGCCTGAGGCAGGGGTTGAGATGGCTGAAGCCGCGACGCTCGATGGCTTTACCATTCGGCATGTTGGGGTTTACGACGAGGCCGAGTGGCAGAAACACTTCAATACCCAAGGCGAACAGCAGCCTTACGAGCACATTGGGGCTCCAGGTGTCGCTGGCATCTCGGCGACTGGAGTGACCTGCACGATTCGCAACAACATCGTGCATCATGTCGGCTATTCAGGGATCGGAATTCTTGGCGTGCAAGGAAAAAAGACCGAGCCGCTGGTTGAGAACAACGTCTGTTACCGAAATATGGGCGGCGGCATCGGCTCGATGCGAGGCTCGAAGGCGATGATCAGCGGCAACACTTGTTTTGAAAACTTCTATGCCGGGATTGGCCACGACAACGCAAGCCCACTGGTGATAAAAAATGTCTGCTACGGAAACGTGCGAGCTGGAATTGGAATCAGCGAGGGTTCGTCACCGGAGGTTCGTGGAAACCAGTGTTACCGGAATCGGCGAGCTGGAATTGGCGTGCGGAGCGGCGGCAACACGAGGCCTCAGATTGTCGATAACGACTGTTTTGAAAACGACATGGCAGGAATCGGTGCTCGCGAGGAATCTGCACCAACGATTCGTGGCAATCGGTGCTATCGCAACAAGCTTGCTGGCATAGGGTCACGGACTGAAGCAGCACCAATAATCCTGGAGAACGAGTGCTATGAAAATGGTCGGGCTGGGATTGGGCAGATGAGTGGTGCTGAAACCGTGCTGATTGGCAACTATCTGCACCACAACAAAACATCTGGAATCGGCTTCGATGGCGGCGGCGGCAGGTCGCGTGTCGAAAAAAATCGAGTGATCGACAACGCCAAAGTAGCGGTGGGTATCAATTCGGACTGGACGGTTGAACTCATCGGCAACGAACTGTCACGGAAGGGTGGACTGCCACCGATTGTCATGGTCAGTTCAGGTGCTCAGGCAACATTTAAAGACAATGTGGTCCGCGGAGGTGGCGTCGCGGGAATTCGCGTTGCCGGAACGATCGCCGTTGAGGGCAACGAGTTCGAAGGAACCGCCCTGCGGAAAAGTGGCCCTCCCAACTTTGCCATCTGGGCTTTGCCAGGTTCTCGGGTCACGCTGACCGGGAATAATGTCAGCGGGTGGCGACATGCGATTCATTCTTCTGAGGGCCACGTTACGGCAACGGAAAACACCGTTTCCAACTTTTACGGTGAGGCGTTCGTTGTCCAGCAACCGGCATCCCCACCGAAGATCTCGAGCAACAAGGTGGTCACAGCCGACAAGTCGGACTAGCCGGCCTGCTCCGCGGCGAGGTCGTCTCATTCCCCAAACATGCGATCTGTGAGGGAGATTTTTGAGGGCGGAGGTCAGCGGCACGGAGCCGCACGAAACGACAGAACCCGCTGCAACCATTGGGGTTACAGCGGGTTCTTCCGAATCTACGCCAGCTTCCAAAACTGACAAAGTGGCGGGGACAGGATTCGAACCTGCGACCTCGAGGTTATGAGCCTCGCGAGCTACCGGGCTGCTCCACCCCGCGATATGTATTGTTGCGTCCGAAAAAACGGCCCTCTAATCGCTAGGATCGGATGTCGGAAATCGACAATCGCCGACGCGTGCGGGATTCGCCGATTCCTTTCTTCGGACGTTTTGAATCATAACCTGAGCCGGGGCCAGAGGAAAGTCCTGTGGCGATTCTGACGGTTTCCGGGTTTGCTTGAGGGGTCGGTTGGTTGCATCGGGCAACCACCGTTGCCCGATGGGATGCTGTCGCGATGACTCAGCCGTACCGCCCGCCACCGCCGCGAATGAAGGCACCGCCGCCGCTGCCGGCCGGCGGTCGGCAGCTCGTGGGTGGGCTGCCGTGGCAGCAGCCCACGGCTGACGCCAGCCCATCCGGGCCGCCGCCGCTTGAAGGGTTGGTGGTGACGCAGGCTGAACCGGCCGCAGCCCGGCGGACCACCGGTGGTCTGCTCGATGAGACAATGCCGCTGGGGCCGCTCGATCTGCTCACCAGCGTCCCCTGGCGGCGGCTGTTCGCATCAATGATGCAGACAAGCCCTCCCTGGACGGTCAGCCTGCTAGTACACGCCATCATCGTGCTGGTGTTGGTTCTCGTCACGGTGCAGGCCAGCAGCCAGCCACAGCTGAGCCTCACGCTCGAGTTCGCGCCGCAGTCGGGGCCGCCCGGCCCACCAGCCGTCAAACTGCCTCTGGCTAGTCCTGACGAGTCAGATCCCAGGTCGAGCGAAAATGAATTGTCTCTCAGTGACAAGCCACCAGTTGACGACGCAATGGCCGCCCCGGCAGAGGATCGGCTTTCGCCGGTTGCAGAGGTGGCTACTGCGACCCGTCCGACGGTCGCGATCGGTACGCTTCTTGATGGCCGGCAGGAAGGCAGCCGCCGGAAGCTCGTTGATGCCGGAGGTGGGAACGACCAGACCGAGCAGGCGGTCGAACTTGCGTTGCGTTGGCTGGTGCGGCAACAGGAACCCCGCGGCAGTAGCGCCGGACTCTGGAGCTTAATTGGTCCCTATGCCGATGGTGGGGCGGAGGAGAATCGGGTGGCCGCCACCGCGATGGCGTTGCTTGCCTTGCAGGGGGCAGGCAATACGCCCGAGCGTGGCGACCATGCCAAGGCCGTTTCCGACGGCTGGCAGGCAATCCTCAAAACCCAAACGAGGGCCGGCAACTTTACACCCGACTCCGATCGCAACACGTCGGCCGCCGGCAGCATGTACGGCCACGGCCAGTTGACGATTGCCCTCTGCGAAGCCTTTGCCATGACCCGGGCGGCCCGGTTTGAAGAGCCGGCCCGGCGGGCGATTGAGTACTGCCTCGCTGCCCAACTCCCCGACGGTGGCTGGCGGTATCACCTGCCCGACCTCGACGAGGGCGGCCTGCGGAATAGTTGGAAGAACCGCGGTGACCTGTCGGTGACAGGCTGGTTTCTGCTGGCGCTGAAGACCGCCGAGATGGCCGGGCTGCACGATCCGGGCATCGATTCGGCCTATGTCCGGGCCGGCGAATTCATCGAGCAGTTGCGGGTTGTTCCGAAAGAACCGAACCGGCAACTGCAACTGGTTGTTGAGGAACCGGCCGAACTAGCCCTTGGCTATGACTATCAGTTCAACCCGTTGGCACCTTTTCGGAAGTTTCAGGCTGCCATCTCGGCCGAGGCCATTCTAGGCAAGCTGTTCCTCGGAGTGTCGCCAGAAGATCCGCACGTGGTTGCCGTCATCGATCGGCTGCTGGAGGAGTCGCCGATCTGGTTTCCGCCGTTGCCGGGCGACCGGCGGGGCGAGGTTGAGTTTGCGGCTCTGCCGCAACGGGCTGCTCGCGGTGGCGAGAAAAACGTTTATGCCTGGTACTACATCACCCAGGTTTGCCATCACGTCGGTGGTGAACCCTGGAAGCAGTGGAACCACGAGATGCGAATACTGCTGCCTAAGCATCAGGAGCAGGCGGGCCGGGAACGTGGCAGCTGGTCACCCGCCCTCGATCTCTACGGCGTCAAGGGAGGCCGGCTGTTCACCACGGCCCTCTCGGCTTGCATGCTCGAAAGCTACTACCGTCACCTGCCGCTGTTCGCTCAGGACACTCCTGACTGACCGTCCAGCCCGTTCCACTGCCGCACTGCTTCATAGGCAACGATCGCGGCGGTGTTCGAGAGGTTGAGGCTGCGGACCTGGGGCCGCGCGGGAATTGTCAGCAGCTGATCGGAATGGGCCTGCTTGAGCGACTGTGGCAGGCCGCTTGACTCGCTGCCGAAGACCAGCACGTCACCATGCTGGTAGGTGACGTCCGTGTAGGGGCGGCTGGCATGGGCCGACAGAAACCAGCCCAGTCGGCCGCCGGCGGCGGTGACACCGGCGACGAGGGCGTCCCAGTTGGGCACCACCTCCCACTCCAGTTCATCCCAATAGTCGAGCCCCGCCCGCCGCAGGTGATAGTCGTTGATCGTGAAGCCCAGCGGTTCGACCAGCCACATCTTGGCACCGATGGCGACGCAGGTTCGGCCGATATTTCCGGCATTGGGTGGAATCTCGGGCTCGTACAGGACGATGTGCAGACAGGGCTCGTACCGCATGGTCGGATCGCCGGGGGAAGGGTTTCCTGCTATTTTGGAGGAGAACCGGGCTCGGCGACAGGGCCCAATGTCAATCCCGTAACCAGCAGAGCAGCCGTGGTCACGATCGAACGGAATCCAACGCGAGCGGTGAAAATCGGCAGTATCACGGTCGGGGCGGGCCAGCCGATCGCTCCGCAGAGCATGACCGCCACCCATACGCAGAATATCGAGGCGACCCTTGAGCAGGTCAACGCCCTCCATGCCGCTGGGGCGGGCGTGGTGCGAATTGCCGTCGACAGCAAGAAGGATGCGGCAGCCTTGCCGGCGATCCGAGCAGGCACTCAGGCCAATCTCGCCATCGACCTGCAGGAAAACTATCGGCTGGCCCTCGAAGTGGCCCCCTATGTCGACAAACTGCGGTACAACCCCGGCCATCTCTACCACCATGAGACCGAGAAGCCCTGGCAAGAAAAAGTGAAATTCATTGCCGGGGTGGCGACTGATCACGATTGTGCCTTGCGGGTGGGGGTCAATTGCGGCAGTGTTGACCCAGCCAAAAAGGAACAGTTTGCCGAGGATGATTCGATTGGCCCAATGCTGGCCAGCGCCCTCGAGCACTGCGAGTTGCTCGACTCGATTGGCTTCACCCGCTACGTCGTGTCGCTGAAAGACTCTGATCCCCAGAAGGTCATCGAGGTCAATCGCCGGTTTGCCGAGCAGCGGCCCGACGTGCCGCTGCACCTGGGGGTGACTGAGGCTGGCATGCCGCCCGACGGCATCATCAAGACGCGGATTGCCTTTGAACAGCTCATCAGTCGCGGCATCGGCGACACGGTACGGGTTTCGCTGACGGTGTCCAACGATCGCAAGCCCGAAGAGATCGAGGCGGCCCGGCAGATTCTGGCCGACATCGCTAGCGGCCGGGTTCGCAGCGTCGTGGACTTTGGCCTTGAGTCGCTCAATATCATCAGCTGCCCCAGCTGTTCGCGAGTGGAAAACGAAGCCTTCATCGAGCTGGCCGAAGAGGTCAAGCGGATGACGGCCTATGCCAAGGACCATGCCATCACCATCGCCGTGATGGGCTGCCGGGTGAACGGACCGGGCGAGACCGATGATGCCGACCTGGGGCTCTGGTGTGGGCCGACTCACGTCAACCTGAAGAAGGGAAGCAAACCGCTGGGTGCGTTTGCCTATGACGCCATTCTGCCGCGGCTGCGGGAAGAACTCGACCAGTTGATTGCCCAGCAGACCACGGCCGGCACGGCTACGGGAGCCTGAGGTATGCAGCAGCTTCCGATTGTCGGCGACGGTGCCGACGCCTGCGGCACTGCCGGGCCGGCCACCGGGCTGGTTCTGAGCGTGCCACCGATCGACCCCGCTCAGCGCCGGGGGACATTTTCACTTGTCAGCCTTGGCTGCCCCAAAAACCTGGTTGACAGCGAGCGGATGCTCGGACTGCTGCGGGACGATGGCTGGCAGTTCGTTTCGGAGCCGGAAGGTTCGGATCTGGTCATCATCAATACCTGCGCCTTTATCGACTCATCCCGAGCCGAGTCCTACGGCGTGATCGACGAGATGGTGAGCCTCAAGGCTGCCGGAGGCACCCGCGGGGTGATCGTGGCCGGCTGCCTGGCGGAGCGGCAGAAGGAGACGTTGCTCGATGAGCGGCCCGGGGTTGATGCGGTGATCGGCGTCTTTTCGCGGGACGAGGTTGCCCGGGCGGCCGAACGACTTGTCGGTACGCTGGGTGAACAGCGGAGCGTGTTCAAGCCCGCGCCGGCCACCGCTCTCGATGACGGCAACCGAATGCGGGTGACGCCGCGGCACCTGGCCTATCTGAAAATCTCGGAAGGCTGTGACCGCACCTGCACCTTCTGTGCAATTCCGAAAATGCGGGGCAAGCATGCCACGAAGCCGCATGAGCAGGTGGTGGCCGAGGCGACCGAGCTGGCTGCTGATGGGCTGAAAGAGTTGGTGATCGTCGCGCAGGACACGACTTATTACGGCCTCGACCTCTACGGTGAGCCCCGGCTGGTCGAACTGCTTGAGGCTCTCGAGCAGATCGACGGCATCGAGTGGATCCGGCTGATGTATCTCTATCCGATGTACTTCAGTGACCGGCTGATCGACACGATTGCTGCCAGCAAAAAAATTCTGCCCTACCTCGATATGCCGCTACAACATGCCAGCGACCCGGTGCTCAAGCGGATGCAGCGGCGGGTGGCCCGGGGGCCGACTGAAGAGTTGCTGGCCAAGCTTCGCGAGCGAATGCCCGAGGTGGTCCTGCGGACGACGATGATCACGGGCTTTCCCGGTGAGACCGACGAGCAGTTCACCGAGTTGGTCGACTTCGTCAAACGGTGGCGGTTTGAGCGGCTGGGTGTGTTCACCTATTCGCTTGAGCTCGACACGCCAGCCGCCCGGCTGGACGGCCATCTGCCGGAAGAGGTGAAGCAGGCACGCCGCGATGAGCTGATGCAGGTGCAGCAGCAGATTGCCCATTCCTTTACGCAGGCCCAGGTTGGCAGGACACTGGCCTGTATTGTCGACAGCCATAGTGGCGAGCGGGACGACGTCTGGATCGGCCGCACGGCAGCCGACGCCCCGGACATCGACTGTGTGGTTTACATCACGGCACCGGGCACCACGCCGCAGACACCGCTGGCCGGCAGGATCATTTCGGTCGAAATGGTCGCCGCCGTGGGATACGATCTGGCCGGCGTGGCGGGATTGTAGGGGTGGTTGCCTGCTTGGCCGTTGGCGAACAATCGGATCACGGATGAGCCATCACCTGCGACAGCCCAGCAGAGCACTGGGGGGGAATTGGCTGCACCAAATGTGGCCATAACCTCATCGAGAAACAGGCTCGTAGCCAGGTGTCCTTTGACTTTTGTGCATCCACCAGTCGGCGTTAGTTGACGCAGACGAGAGAGTTTGAAAGCATTCAAAATGCCCGGCCAACCTGCCGCCAGGCTTGGCCGGACTGGCTAGTTGCTTGGAATGCTGCTGCGGGGAATGTGATGGGCCGTCACCGACACCGCCATCGAACGAATCGAAGTATCTGTGGCCTTCAGTTGGAACGGCTGGAGCAGCGACTTGTCTTGCACGCTGCGGGGGCCGAATTTGCCTTCGGCGACGCGGCGGTGGCGGCAGCCGCCACTTCGGCTGCTCCGCTGACAATTGCAGGGCTGGCGATCGAAGCTGCGACCCTGAGCGCAGTCAGTGACTTTACAGGAATCGCACTCGCAGACAGCATCTCCTGGCAATGGTATGCCGATGCGACTCCGATTGCCGGTGCGACAGCCGAATCGTTAGGGCTTGCCGCCACCGATGTCGGAAGGGTGATTACGGTCGCGGCAGACTACACGAATCTGCAGGGTACATCGGAAACGATCATCAGTCCGCCGACCGCTGCTGTCGCCAGCCTGACGAGTATGCGAGACGTGGTTGTTGCCAATGGTTCGGCGCTCACCGACGTGGAGTTGCGGGCCGGCTTTCTGCACAGCGACGATGGCGTGATTTACGTTTCGTTTGATTCCTCGATCACGCCGGAACTTGAGGGCTGGTGGCTGGAGGTGCTCGCTGATGTCGATGCGATCATCCAGCCCGAATTCGCAATTGTGCCCGCCAGCAGCAGCCGGTCGCAGCTGACGATCGCTCAGCTTAGTACTCAGTCAACTCCAGCCGGTTCGGCCGGGGTCTATATCGGGCCGTCGGCGACGATCTGGGACGATGGCCGCGTTGAGCGGACCTCCGAAGCCCGGCTTGAACTGGCCCAGAGTGCCTTCAGCCATTCAATTCGGTTTGCCGACTCACTTGAGGCGGGCTGGAAGTCGGTCGCCTATCACGAGCTGGGCCACGCCCTTGGGCTGGAGCATTCGCATGAGAGCGGCGACGGCGACGTTGATGGCTTTATCGACACGAACACCACGGTGATGTCCTACGTGCAGGTGGTCGATGCCGATGGCGACCCGGGCTTCACCTGGCTCGATGAGCAGGCCTTGGTGCATGTTCACGGTGCAGAAACCGGCACGACGGCCGTGCCCGGTGAAGGACAACTCGCGATCGATTTTGGCCCCTTCGATCTTGGCAAGACCTGGAAGACACCGTCGCTGGCCGTCAGCTTTGAAGCCGGCGACGTTGTGAATGAGCCCGACACCGGGACAGTCGTCAAGCGGCTGCTGCTCACCCGCTACGACGGCTTTGTCGGCAGCGAGGCCACGGTGTTTCTTGATTGGGATTTTGGGCCTGATCTCTACTGGGCTCCCCAGACTGATAGTCCCGCCTGGTATCAGGACGTCCTCCTCAGTGAACCATTTCCGTCCCAGGTGATTTTTGCCGCAGGACAGGCGACGGCAACGGTTGAGATAACGGTCGTCGGGGATGATCGCGTGGAGGGAGACGAATGGCTGGAAGTGACGCCCCGCGAGGCCCGGATCCCCGGCTATTTTCAGACGTTTCCCACCGAGACGCTGCGGCTGGTCGTCTCAGAAACGGCTGAGCCACCACCACCACCACCTGAACCGACGCCAGAACTGCAACTCCTCGCTGATGGGCTCTACGTGGGAAGCACTCCCGTGCTTCTTGACGGCGTGCAGGCCCAGGAAAATATCGGCGGCTGGCAGGCAGTCGGGATCGAGACAACCGCCAGCGGCAACTTTCTGCTGGTCAGTCGCGGTGGGTTCACAGTCCGGGTTCGTGCTGATGAAAGCTGGGCGATCCACAGCCTGTTTGATTCGCTGGTCGGGGGCGGGGCACCCCAGCTTCCCCGTCTGAGTCGCGGCAGTAGTTATGCCGTCGAGGTTTCGTTTCTCGTCGGCAACTATTCCATCTTCGGAGAGTCCGCCCCGACGCTCACGGTTTATCGGGGAACATTCTTTACCTTCGCTGTGGATGCCCCGGGGCAGTCGCTGCATCTTCAAGAATTAAGGGGTGGCGGCTATGACCCAGATCTGAGCTATACCGATGGGGTCACCAACGCCGGGACTGATGCGGGGGTCATCAGTTGGGAAATTGCGGTCGATGCACCTGCCGAACTCTTCTATCAGAGTGAAGCTGACCCGTCGGTTTGGGGGCGAATCAGCGTCAGCGATCTTCCCGAAGAGCAGGCAGTCGGATAGCCATCAGTCCATCGCCTCGGGTATGGTTGAGGCAGAGGAAGGTGAACGTCAGCCCGAAGTCTTACCCATGCCATCATCATCAGTCCTTGATCGCGTCTGGACCGTGCCGAACGTCATTTCCCTGGTCCGGCTGGTGCTGGCGATCGTCCTGTTTGCCGTCATCGAGGGCGTTGCAGGAGAGTTGCCGTTGGCGGCACTTGTACTCTTTGTGGTGGCCGCCGCCACCGACTGGATTGATGGCTGGTATGCCCGGCGGTTTCATCAGGTTAGCCGGCTGGGGCGAATCTTCGATCCCCTTGTCGACAAGGTGATCGTCTGTGGCACCTTTGTGCTGCTGGCCGACCGCACCGGCTCAGCCCTGCTGCCCTGGATGGCGGTGGTGATTGTCGTCCGCGAACTGGTGGTCACTGCCATCCGCGCCGAGATGGAACGGGCTGGTCGCGACTTTTCCGCCGGCTGGTCGGGCAAGCTCAAGATGGTGTTTCAGTGTGTCGCGATCGGCCTTGAACTCGGTAGCCGAGTCTGGCCTGGTCTGGCTGCCGGCGGTGTCACGGTGCATCAGGCTGCTGCAGCGGTTGC